>JAHIOX010000020.1 GCA_018895015.1 Patescibacteria group bacterium
CGATGGCACGCAAGCAATTTGTGAAAACTACGCGAAAAAAGACCCGCGCATTATCTGCCATCGACAAGAAAAAAATATCGGCATGTTTCCTAATTTCAAGTTTTTGCTTGACCGCGCCAATGGAGATTTCTTCATGTGGGCTGGACATGATGATCTGTGGGAAAAAGATTTTATAAAAATATGTGTAAAAAATCTTGATAATAATAAAAATATAGATATTTCCTCAACCGGAATCGCGGATGTTGATTCGTTCGGACGAACCTTGAGAGAATTGAACGAGTTCCCTTCTCTTTCAGGAAAACCGGGAATCATCTCAATAATTCGCTACGTACTTCAACCTGAAGTACTTGGTAAATGCAATATAATGTATAGTCTTTTCCGCCTTCCTGCCATTAAAAAAATATGGGAAATATACCCACAAAGACAAGAGTGGGGTTCTGACTATCACTTTAGTCTGGCTGCAATCAGCCATTTTGGAATATTCATAGAATCAAGAATACTTTCCAAAAGAAGACACGGCGGTTTTTCCAATCCTCTCTCAACAATAAATGACAAAGAGAATATTATACGAAAAATAGAAATTAAAAATCCCAAAAATCACATGTTCCCGTTCGGCAGATTCAACGGATATTTTAACGGACATATGAAAGCTTTAGACGGCACCCCCTACAAAACCCTTGCTACAATACTTTTATATTCAAGGCTTCCCCGTTCTTTTATAATTCACGTCAAAGAAAGAATTAACAATAAATTTAAAAAAATATGCTTAAAATAACCGACCCGCGACGTCTCAAAATACCGCTCGCTTTATTTTCAAAAATAAAAGCGTATTTCGGGTTGAAAAAATCTTTCAGGAGATTCAAAGAATTATCTAAAAGGGCCGGAGGGCGGTTCCCTGTATCGTGGGATGATATATTCTTTATCGCAAATGAAAACACAAGCAACACGATTTTTGATGTTCATTATGTCTATCATCCGGCATGGGTAGCACGGATACTTGTAGATATCAAACCTAAAAAACATATTGATATATCCTCGACTCTCCATTTTTGTTCTATTATTTCCGCCTTCATACCAGTAGATTTTTATGATTACAGGCCGGCATTTCTTAATCTATCCAATCTTACTTCAAAGCGTGGGGATTTAATGGCTCTGCCATTTGAAGACGGTAGCGTTGAATCAATCTCTTGTATGCATGTAATTGAACATGTAGGACTCGGTAGATATGGCGACCCACTGGACCCGGATGGCGACCTAAAAGCCATAAAAGAATTAAAGCGCGTAACCGCAAAAGGCGGTAGTCTTCTGTTCGTTGTGCCAATGGGGCAACCTAAGATTATGTTTAATGCGCATCGAATTTATTCTTATGACCAAATAGTGAGTTATTTTGATGACTTTGAACTAAAACAGTTTGCTCTTATACCAGACAATGCAGCAACCAGCGGAATAATCCTAGAAGCAACAAAAGCTCAAGCCGATAAACAAAGTTACGGTTGCGGTTGCTTTTGGTTTGTAAAGAAATAATTAAAATGATAATCGTTAAGCTACAAGGTGGACTCGGTAATCAAATGTTCCAATATGCAGTTGGGCGACATTAAACAAATTAAGTCTTACCCTATGATCCCACTAATGAAAAACGCGTTCCTAAATGAACAAGAAACCAAAGAAGCATTGGCTGACTTTATACTGAGCGCTGACAAATTTAGCATGGGAGAAAAATGCGCGGAATTTGAAAAAGAATTCGCAAAAAAACAAGGATCTAAATATGCCGTACTTTTCAATTCAGGCGGGAGCGCGAACCTTTCCATGCTCCAAGCGCTAAAAAACCTTGGAAAATTGAAAGATGGCGACCTTATTGGATTTTCCGCGCTTACATGGTCAACAAACGTTATGCCAATTATCCAAATGGGAATGAAGCCAGTAGCGATTGATTGCGACAAAAGCACCTTAAATGTGATGTCCGACAATTTACTGGAACGCCTCAAGCAAGTAGAGCTCAAAGCGCTTTTTATCACGAACGTACTTGGCTTTACCGGAGATCTCAATAAAATCAAAGAGGTTTGCGAGAAACATAATGTTATCTTAATAGAAGACAACTGTGAGTCGTTGGGGACGGAACTGCCTTCCGGCAAAGCGGGAAATTTTGGCATCGGAGCAAGTTTCTCGTTTTTTGTGGCGCACCATATGTCTACAGTTGAAGGCGGTATGGCGTGCACCAACGATGAAGAGTTTGCGGAAATGCTCCGTATCGTGCGGGCAAACGGATGGGATAGGAATCTATCAGCAACCCAACAAATAAAGTGGCGGGGAGAATATAATATTACCTCAGAATTTGAAGCCAAATACACATTCTATGATTTGGCGTTCAATATGCGGCCTACCGAAATCACGGGGTTTCTAGGATTATCCCAACTTAAATTTTTGGATGAAAATATCAAAACAAGAGAAAAAAACTTCCTGCGGCTGGAAAAAGCGCTCTTGAAAAATACCGATTTGCTTCCATTAAAGCGCGGCCACATAAACAAACTTTCTCCTTTCGCCATGCCAATAGTATGCAAAACTCCTGAACTGCGGGAAAAATACATGACGCAATTTTCAGACGCCGGCATTGAAATACGTCCAATGATAGCCGGCAACATACAAAAACAGCCGTTTTATGCAAAATATGTAAAGGATAATTTTAATCTACCCGATACGGATTTTCTGCATAATAACAGCTTTTATTGCGGCAACTATCCGGAACTTTCCGAAAATGATATTGAAACCATAAGCAGTTGTCTTTATAAATATTAAAATGATTATCGCCAAACTCATTGGAGGGCTTGGAAACCAAATGTTTCAATATGCCATTGGCAGACATCTCGCTCACATTAATTGTACTGAACTGAAATTGGACATCTCCGGCTTTAACGATTACAAACTTCACGCGTATGGCTTGGGCCATTTTAATATTGTGGAAAATTTCGCGACAGAAAAAGAGGTGGCAAAATTTCAAAAATATAAAAGAAAGCCGGGGAGAAAATGGTTTCTCTATAATCGTCTTTTGGCAGACGAAACAAAGTACGCGCAAGAAAAACAATTTCATTTTGACCAGAAAATACTGCGATTAAAACCGCCTGTTTACCTTGACGGCTATTGGCAGACTGAAAAATATTTTAAAGACATTAAAGATATAATCAGGCAAGATTTTATTCTAAAATTACCGATGAGCGATAAATCAAGGGAAATCGCCGGGAATATAAGATCGTGCGAATCCGTAGCAATGCATATAAGACGCGGAGATTATGTTACAAATCAGCAGACAAACGAATATCATGGGACATGCGGAATTGATTACTATCGTAAGGCAATTGAGATCCTAGCCGGGAAAGTCAGCGACCCGCATATTTTTATATTCTCAGACGACCATGAATGGGCAAAAAACAATGTCGCATTGAAATACCCGGTAACGCATGTAAGCCATAATAAGGCTGACAAGAATTATGAAGATTTAAGGCTTATAAGCCTCTGCAAGCATCAAATTATCGCCAATAGCTCGTTTTCTTGGTGGGGCGCGTGGCTAAACCCAAACAAAGAAAAAATCGTAATTGCTCCGACAAAATGGTTCCAGGCGCCCAAAATGGACACGCGAGATATTATTCCTGATTCTTGGATAAAACTTTAAACATACATGTGCGGAATAATTTGCGTTACAGGAAAAAAATTAGACAAAATTAGAGATAAAAGCGTTAATGAAATGCTTGTCTCGTTATCTCGCCGGGGACCGGATGACTGCGGTATTTTAAAATTCCATGGCTGCGTATTGGGCCAGACGCGGCTTTCCATTATTGATATTTCCGGCGGGCATCAGCCGATGAAAGACAATGAAAAAAATATTGCCATAACTTTTAACGGAGAAATATATAACTATAAAGAATTAAGAAAAAAATTAGAAAATAAAGGGCATAAATTTTCAACGAATTCAGATACGGAAGTTATCTTAAAATCATACATTGAACACGGGCATAAATGCTTAGATTATTTTGATGGCATGTTTGCTTTCGCGATTTGGGACGAGGAAAAACAATCTCTTTTTATGGCGCGCGACAGATTTGGCAAAAAACCGCTTTATTACGCTTTTGATAATGACGGTAATTTAATGTTCGCGTCGGAAATAAAAGCGTTATTCGCGTCAGGGCAAATAATTGGAGAGCTGGATTGCGGCGCGATAGATAATTATCTGACGCTTATGTATGTGCCCTCGCATAAAACAGTATACAAAAATATTTTTACGCTTCGACCAGCTCATTTTGCTGTCTTGGAAAACGGAAAATTAAATATTTCCTGTTATTGGGAACTTTTGCGCGAGCCGGAAAAAATCACTTACGGCGAAGCGAAAGAACGAATCAGGGAACTCTTCAGGCAAGCCGTGGAAAAACGCCTAATCGCGGATGTGGAAGTGGGCAGTTTTCTTTCCGGCGGCGTAGATTCAACGCTTGTGACCGCGTACGCGCAAGCGGCAATGAACCGGCCGCTCAAAACATTCTCTTTAGGCTATGGCAATTACATCAACGAACTGCCATACGCCGAGGAAGCGTCAAAAAAAATCGGCACTGACCATTATACTTTGCAAACAACAAACGACCTCGCGCAAGAATTAAAAAAAGTCATTGAATACATGGATGAACCGCACGCGGATTCATCAAACTTTCCACAGCATTTAATTTCCGCCCTTGCTTCAACTAAAGTAAAAGTCGCCCTCTCCGGAGACGGAGCCGACGAGCTTTTTATGGGCTATGGCTGGTACCAAAAACACTGGCATCTTCCTTTTCGCGAACGGCTAAAACAACAATTTTTTTCAGACCCGTTTAAAGGATACCTTAAAAACATTTCCATTTTCAGCATAGAAGAAAGGAAAAAAATATGGCAAGATAAAACATGCCTCAACGCCGACATTTTTACGAAAGAACCGTCAATATTTGCCGATCCAATTACAAAAATAAACGATTTTGACATCGCCACATATCTTCCGGGGCAGCTCTTAAGCAAAATTGACAGCATGGGCATGATGCATTCTCTTGAGGTGCGATCCCCTTTTCTTGACCACAAACTCGTAGAATTCGTTTATGGCTTGCCAACCGAATATAAGATGAACAAGCATGAAAACAAGATTATTCTCAAAGACATTCTCTCGGAAATTATGCCGAAAAAATTCGTTTATCGCCGCAAACAAGGATTTGGCGCGCCGATCGCGCAATGGCTTAAAGCAAAAGAATTTGAAACTCTCGCGAGAGAGACCGTTGGAAACACACAAAGCCGAATGTACAGCTTTTTAAATTCATCGTATCCGCAAGAATTAATGATGGAATTTTATAATGGCAAAAACGAAAAAGCCGCGTATAAACTCTGGTCGCTCCTTTGTTTTGAGCTCTGGCTCCGAAACCACGCGCCATTCATTAAGTTTTCCTAAAGAGTTTTTTCAGCTTCTTTTGTATGGACGACTTCAACGCCCTAAGCGCCACCCAGCCGGAAATCTGCGGTCGAACCCATTCAGAAAACCACTCCGGCAAATGCGGGTACTTTTTTTCAATAATTTGATGGTTATCGTTTGATTTGCACATTCCTTCAATAAGCGACATATCCTTACCCTGTTTTTTATGCCACGCAAAGAACGCGCGAGTATCTTTCGGAAGACAATGTCCGCCAAATGATTTTCCGTAACGAAGATAGCTTTTTCTCTCAAAAAAGAAATCTGTAACCTTTTCAATACCGGCGATTTTTTCTTTGTCAACTGGATACGCCATCGCGTTACCAAATTCATTAACAAAAGCAACGCGGAGCGCGTTCCATATATTTGATAAATATTTCAAATATGACGCCTCTTCCGGAGTGCCGTAGAATGTCTTGGTCGCGCGCTGTTGCCATAAATTAAAAAAACTTGGCTGCCGGCTGATAGCATCGCGGCTGCCAACAATAAAGTATTGCGGTGTCATACATTCCTCAACCGCCTTTTTTTCGTGCAAAAACTCGGGAACATAGTAATCAAAATGAAGCGATGCAAGATGCGCGGGAAGAACAGTTGAACGCAAAACAATTCCTCCCTTAGTATTTTTAAGTGATTCTAACGCTCCTTGAATAGCGGATATATCCTGTTCGCCATCAAAAGAAACTCTGTCGCCGACGCATATGATATACCACGTGTTGCCGCTATCTTGCGCGAGAGGACTCGCGAGCGGCGTTATAGTTTTATAAAGCTCGGCATATTTATCCGCGTAACGCAACTCGGGCTTCCCTGTATCATAATAATAAACCTTATAACCGGCATTTGAGAACGAAAGCGCGTTAGCTTGCCCTACCCAGCCGTAACCGACAATAGTAATTATTTCTTTTTGAGTAAAATTCATAGAATGCGCGTAAACAATATATTTTATATTAACATTTTGCCAAAAATAATCAAAGTGATATACTAAATATAATGCCTAGCGCGATTATTCCTGCCTCAAAATGGATACCGGACACGCTCTTTCAAGAAATTCAAAAGAATATTCCCGTTCCTTGCGTTGACCTGCTTCCGATAAGAAAAACAAAAGACGGGAAAATTGAAGCGCTTCTTATTAAGCGAAAAATCTATCCGGAACAAGAAAAATGGGGACTGATCGGCGGGCGCATATTGAAAAACGAACTCACAAAAGAAACAATCAAGCGCCAAGCCAAAGAAGAACTCGGGGTGTCTGTAAAAATTGTCCCGCCGTGGACTGGAACTAATCCTTTCGCGGTTTTTAACGACCCAGTGTCAGACAAACAAAAACATTTTGTAGCGCTTACATATATAGTGTTTATAACAAAAGGAAAAATAAAAACTACCGGTCCGGAATTCAGCGAAGCAAAATGGTTCCAGCTTAATAATCTTCCAAGAATGTTTTCTTTTCACCATAAAAAAGTACTTGCTATGTTTATAAATTATATTACTGCTCATCCCATATCGTTGTAATATTATGAAAAAAATTCTTATCACAGGCGGCGCGGGATTTATTGGCTATCATTTAGCAAAACACTTGCTAAACCAAGAGTACGAAATAGTCATTGCTGATAATTTTTTTAGAAGCGAACGCGACGCTGATTTGGAAAATCTGCTAAAACAACCAAACGTAAAACTCGTTACGGCAGACCTTACAATACCGGCTTCGTGGGAAAATATCGGCAATGGGTATGATTATGTCTATCACCTTGTTGGAATAAATGGAACAAAACTTTTCTATGAAATTCCGCATGAAGTTCTTCGTATAGGCATAACAACTACTCTGAACGTCCTTGATTGGTTCAAAACAAAAAATAACAAACCGGGAGCAAAAATACTTTATACGTCGTCCAACGAAGCGTATGCCGGAGCGCTTGAAGCTTTCGGAAAATTACCTATCCCTACGCCGGAAAATGTGCCACTCATTATAGCAGACCCTTACAACCCCCGCTGGTCATACGCGGGACAAAAGTTAATCAGCGAGCTTTTATTTATACACTACTCCAAGGCCTACAATTTCCGCATGTCAATTGTCCGACCGCATAACTTTTATGGCCCAAGAGAGGGATACATGCATGTAATTCCTGAAGTTATTGAACGCATTAAACAAAAAACAGATCCGTTCCCAATCTTTGGAGCGGATGATACCCGCTCTTTCTGTTATATTGATGACGCGATTCTAGCCATACAAGGCGTCATGGAATCTAAAAAAACAGACGAAGGAACCTATCATATAGGAACTCACGAAGAAACTGTTATTATGGATCTTGTTGAAACAATGTTCAATCTTATGGATTGGCGTCCAAAAAACCTTGAGATAAAAAAATCTCCTTTGGGAAGCGTCAAACGACGGCTAGCTGATGTTTCAAAAATAAAAATGGATATTGGATGGGAAGCAAAAACGAATATAAAAGAAGGGCTGGAAAAAACAATTGCGTGGTACAATTCTCGCAAATAAATAATAAGCTTATTTATTGAAAAAATTTTTTATCTCGCGGCAAACTGTATAAACATCTTTATCGGTCATTGTAACCGCTGAAGGAAGCCAAAGCGCCTTTGGAATTATTTTAGCGCTCTCCGGGAACATAACGTCTGATTGTTTATATGGCTTCTGGGCATGAAGCGGAAACCAAAACTTTCGGCAATCAATGTTTTTACTGCGAAGATAAGTATCAAGCTCGTCCCTTCGTTCAACGACAGCGTCGGTCCACTGCGGAACGATTCCTTTTTTGGTGTCGCTTTTAAAAATTGAAATTCCTTTAACTCCCGCAAGATGTTTTTTATATAAATCATGGTTCCGTTTCATTCTAACAAGACGCTTTTTCAGATAAGAAAGTTGTCCTAGCGCGACCGCCGCCTGGAGATCGGTGAATTTAAAATTGAACCCGACCGTCTCGTGCGTATCGTCTCCCCCGGATAGACGCTCAAATACGCCCTGATTTTTTAGCTCTTTCGCGCGCCTGTATATTGCCTCATCATTTGTCACTAACATTCCCCCTTGCCCCGAAGTAACAGTCTTATTTGGAGAAAAAGAAAAACATCCAGCCGATCCAAATGTGCCAAGATATTTCCCGTCGGAAAAAGACATGAATGCCTCTGCGGCATCTTCCACAACAGATATTCCGTTTTTTTTGGCAATATGTAAAATTTCTTTCATAGGAGCCGGCCTGCCGCTGATATGTACTGGTATTACAGCTTTTGTTTTCTTTGTTATAGCCCTTTTAAACTTTTCCGTATCAATCATGAGCGTATGAGAGTCAATATCAACAAGGACAACCTTTGCGCCGCAGAGCGTCGCGGCATTTGCGGTCGCAATAAAAGTTACGTCAGGAACAATCACTTCATCTCCTTTGCCAACACCTGCGGCTTTAAGCGCGAGAAAAAGCGCGACTGTTCCGCTTGTCGTCGCGACGGCGTACTTTGCATGAAGAAGTTCGCAAACTTTCTTCTCAAGCAATTCCGTCATTGGACCCTGATTAGTAAAATTATTATCAAGTACCTTTTTTAAAAGGCCATATTCTTTTGGGCCAATCTCAGGCATCCACCATGGAATTTTTTTGTTTTTATTTTTCATTTCTACTTAATGATTCTAACGACCGGTAGCGGCATAATAAATTTGCCTTTATATCCAGCTTCTTTTGTTTTCTTAATAAGCTCCGTTCCAATATGCCATGAAAGAACCAGAACATACTCCGGCTGGTCTTTAAGAAGCTTATCTTCATCAACCACTGGAATATGCGTTCCCGGAGTAAACATCCCGATTTTCGGCGACCCGCTTTTCTCGCAAGCATAGTCCAAAATATCAGAAGTAATCTTGGTAAAACCTAAAAGTGTGTTAGCGCGCGCTGGACTGCCAAGACCGGCAATGCGAGCGCCCTGTTTCTTAGCCCTTAAAAGAAGCGCGACAAGATCGTGTTTTGCCAGTATGATGCTGTCAGCAAATTTCTTGTGCGCTTCAACATCGTAGAGTCCAGCTTTTTCTTCGGCATCCATCAAATTTTTCGCTCGCGCGCTCATCTGCCGCCTGCCTTTCATGGCATAAACGCGAATTGATCCGCCGGCGGCAGAAATCCGCTCGGCGTCAACGATAGATAGGCCCACTCGCGCAAATAAGCGCCGCAGAGGCCGAAGAGCGTAAAAACGAAGGTGTTCATGATAAACAGTGTCAAACTCAAGCTTTTCAAAAATATCCATGAGATATTGCGACTCGGAAACAAACACGCCGTCTTGCGCTAGCAGATTCTTGATATTATTAGCCAAAGAAACAGTGTCATTAATGTGCGCAAACACGTTCGTGGCAGTAATAATTTTAGCCTGACCGTATTTTTTTAGAATAGCCGCGACAGTTTCTTTATCAAAAAAACTTTTGATCGTCGGAATGCCATTTTTTCTTGCTGCATCTGCCGCGCCTGTCGGCTCAACGCCAACGACTTTCATCCCCTTATCCTTAAAACCTTGCAGGAGCGTGCCGTCATTTGAACCGATATCAACAATCAAACTTTTAGGTGTCGCGTAGCCCTGCTTTTCCAACATATCAGCGAGCGCTCTAAAATTTCGAATAAGCATGTTGGTGAGACCGGTCCGGTATGGATAATTTGGCGGAAAAACTATTTCTGGCGGCACGATATAATCTATCTGAGTCAATCCGCACTTATCGCAATACACTAAATTAAGCGGATAGGTTGCCTCTGGCTGATGCAATCCTTCCTTGGTTAAATATTCCTGCACCACAGGCTGATGGCCAAGAGAAAGAATTGGTTTCAAATTTTTATTTTGGCAAATCTGGCACTCAGTAACATAGCCAATGTTTTTTATTGATTTCATGTTGTAATTAATGGGCTTTATTATATGTTATTATTATAGTAATATCAAATTAAGCCTAAAAAAGTTATGAAATCTGAAAAAAATAACTCTCCCAAATATGACGCATCGCTCCTCAAATCGGTTGGCGACGATGTATTCATAAGCGCAAACGTTGAAATCAGAAGGCCGCATTTGGTTTCTGCCGGCAACCATATAGCCATAGATAGCGGATTTTATCTAACCACAGAGGCATCTATCGGCGACTATATTCACATAGGCCCATATGTTGCAATAATCGGAGGCGCGCGCTCTTCTATAAAAATAGGCAATTTTATCAACTTAACGCTAGGAAGTAAATTTATCTGCGGTTCAGACAGCTTTAGCGGCAATGGCCTAGTAACTGCCCCGGGGATCCCGGAGGAATTACTCAACGAGAGGAACTTTGGCGCCATCACAATCAAAGATTTTGGTGTTGTCTGCGCTGGGGCAATTATTATGCCCGGAGTAACAATTGCTGAAGGTAGCGTTATAGGCGCAAATTCGCTCGTTACAAAAAGCACTGAGCCTTGGACAATTTATTTTGGCAATCCGGCGCGGCCAATTAAAATACGACCGAAAAATAAAATGATTGAGTACGCAAAAAAACTTGGTTACTAATAACTGCACATTAACTCAATGCAACCTATTGCAATTTCCTACATTATCACCACAAAAAATAAGCTGCCATATCTTAAAGACAGGCTAGAAAAACTCTTCGCGCAAAAAAGCGGCGACGAGGAAATTCTTATTGCTGACGGTGATAGCGCTGACGGCACTAAAGAATATCTTGCGGAATTGAAACAGGCTGGAAAAGTCGATTTTTATCTTTCAAAGCCGGATCATGGCGAAGCGCACGCGCTAAACAAATTGTTTCTTATGGCTGGCGGAACGCTTATAAAAATAATTACCGATGACGATGTTTTTTACTATCCTGCCATTAAGGCATGCAAAGAGTTTATGCTTGCGCAGCCGCGAGTAGACATGGTAAGCACTGAGGGTGGTTTTAAGAATCAAAATCCCGCCACCGGCGTTAGACCGCTTGTTTATGAACGCGGCTACCATCAATGGCAGAAAAACCATACGCCATTTTCTTTTTGCGGGCTGGGCGCTATGATACGAAAATCATCGCTTCCAATTATAGGATTATGGAATCCGTCATTTCGGCGCGCTGATGCCGAATTCTCGTTGAGGGTTACTGCTGGCAAGGCAAACATTGCTTGGTATACCGGCTATTCGTTCGTAAACATAAGCAACCCGCAAAGCACCAGTTTGGTGTATATGAAAAAGATAAAGGATGAGACAGATCGTTTAAATAAATTTTACTTAAATAAAAATCCTGATTTATTTATCGTTGAAAAAATAAAAGTTCTCAGGAATAAACTCAGAAATTGGTTTTTGTTTGGAAATAAAAATAAACTGCCGCCGGCAGAATTTCAAGCGCAGTGGCCCGATCTTGCGGCGGTTGCCGAGAAATGGCTTGAAATAAAAAATAAAGAAAGAAAGCCTGAGTTTCTATGGAACACGAGAAAATAATTATCTACGCGCGCAAGCTTGCCAGAAAGCTATTCGGGGTGATTACGATTAAACCTAAAAATGGCGCGCGCAATAAATGGGCGCTTCTCTCGTATGTTACCCACCCTTTTGCTATACAAAAAAAAGAGCTTATGAAAAGCCCTCATACTAATCCGTGGGAATGCTTAGAAATTGCGGATATTCTGCTTGAGCGCGGATATGGTGTTGATGTTATTGATTGGACCAACACGACATTTATTCCCAAAAAAGATTATGCGATGGTAATTGACGTTAACCAAAATCTTGAACGCCTGACTCCGCTATTGCCTAAAAACTGCGTCAAGATTTTCTATATCACTGGGGCTCATTGGTCGTATCAAAACAGCGCCGAACGCGCTCGCCTAAAAGAACTCAAAAAACGCCGAGGCATAGCGCTTGTTCCCCGTCGACAGATGACACCATCAAGCAATATTGAATACGCCGATTACGCAACCTCACTCGGCAATAATTTTGCCAAAGACACTTACGCGTACGCCGGAAAACCAATTGTCCAAATCCCTCTCCTTTCAACTGTTGCATTTCCATCTCCTGAAAAGAAAAATTTTAATAAAATTTCCAAAAATTTTGTATGGATAGGCGGCGGAGGCGCAATACATAAAGGGCTGGATTTAGCGCTTGAGTGCTTCGCAAAACTGCCCGAATACAGGCTCGCTGTCTGCGGACCTGTTGCCGCCGAGAAAGATTTTGCAGAGTATTACAAAAGGGAGCTGTATGAAACGCCTAATATTAAGCTGGTGGGGCGTATTGATATACGAGGCAATCAATTTAAAAAAATAATTAGTGATTCAGTCGGATTAATCTACCCGACATGTTCAGAAGGACAAACTGGCAGCGTCATCACCGGACTCCACGCTGGGCTTATTCCAATTGTAACCTATCAATCGGGAGTTGACGTGGAACCCTTCGGGATCATGCTAAAAACTGCTTCTATGCCAGAAATAGAAAAAGCGATCAAAACTATTGCTTCCCTGCCAGAAAAAGAGCTGCGAAAACGCGCTGTATCTGCATGGAATTACGCCCGCGAAAATCACACAATGGAAATTTTTAGAAAAACATACGCGGCATTTATTGACAATGTGATTAAAGAAAAAAATCTATGAGCAAAGAACTTATTTCAGTAATTATTCCGACGCACAACAATGAAAAAACAATAAGTGCCGCCATTGATTCAATCCTCGCGCAAACCTATCAAAACATTGAAATTATTGTAGTTGACGATAACAGTGCCGATAATACTGCAAACGTTGTCAAAGAATATGAAAAATTACATAACAAAATAAAATTTTACAATCTTCCGTATGGCGACCCGCGTCGCGTTAATAAGCGCGGGCGCAATGTGAATGCCGGTTATATGGCGAGAAATTACGGCCTTGAAAAAGCGCGGGGGGAATGGATTACTTTTCAAGACGCCGATGATGCCTCGCTTCGCAACCGCATAGAAGCGCAGTATCTCCTCGCGCTTCGCTTCAACGCGGCTCATATATGCCTTGAGTGGCAGCAATTAACCGATGAGCGCATTGGCGCATCGTTTGATTTTGAGCGAGCGCTTAATGAAAATCCGCGCCTTGCCATAAATAATGATGACATTGTAAAACTCGCCAAAAAAACACGGGGCCTTGCCATGCGTTTTTTGGGTAAATGGCATAAATATATTCCGTTTGAAATAAAAACAACGCGCGCCATAAACAAATTATTTTTTGGTTCTCTTGATTCCTATCCTGGTTCTGGCAATAGTCCGCTCTTCAAAAGAGAGGTTATTGAACGGGTCAAATTCCGTTCTTTTAACGAGCGCGTCTGGCCATCATTCACTGGCCGCGGCGCTGACCGCGATTTTAATTTTCAAGCCGCGGAAACATTCGGCAAAAGCATTTCTTTCAAGCTTCCACTTTATCTTTGGAGGGTAAATCGGGAAAATGATCTTGGTTACGAATTTAACAAATACTTGCTAAAATAAATGAGCATGAAAGAATCTCTCCGTGAAAAATTAAAAAGAATCACGCCGCTTAAGTTGATAATCGTTATCGGCAAAAGTTTGCGCGATAAGCACGGATTATTATCCAAAATTAAAAAACTCTCCGCTTTCTTCAAAGACTATCTGAACTACCGAGTCTTAGCAAAAAATAAAAAATTCTCGCTTGAAATTGCCAATCTCTATCCCCGCCTTTTTGATAAAACAAGCGTTACGGCCATTGACCCGGTCTATTTTTACCAAAATGCGTGGTGCGCAAAAAAGATTTTTGAAAACAAGCCTGAAAAACATTTTGATATTGGATCAGACGCTAAATTTGTCGGCTTGATTTCACAATTTACTCCGACAACAATGATTGATATCCGGCCAATTCCTGTGTTGTTAGAAAACTTATCGTTTATCAAAGGCGACATTCTCAATCTCCCGTTCAAAGACGGAGAAATCGCCTCGTTAAGCTCAATCTGCGTTTTGGAGCATATCGGACTTGGCAGATACGGCGATGAACTTGACCAATTTGGCTCGGAAAAAGCATTCAAAGAATTGATCAGGGTTCTTTCTCCCGGTGGCTCATTGTATATATCAGTTCCGGTGGATAAAAAAAACAAAATATACTTTAACGCGCATCGGGCATTTACGCGGAACTATATTATAGAGCTATCAGATGGATTAAAACTGGAAGAGGAAAAATATATTTATGGAAACACGCTCTATGATGCTTATGACCCGCAAAATGGATTTGGCACAGGCTTGTATCATTTTAAAAAAATAATATGAAAAAATTTATAAAAAACATTACCCCGCCGATTATCTACGCGCTTTTAAAAAAGATTTTGGTCAAACCAAAAATCTTTTCCCCTAAATGGAACACCATTACTTACAAGCCAATTGACGGCATACAAATATTTTTTGACCCTGCCGGTCCGTGGCAAAAAACGATTATTAATAATACTTATGACACTTTCTTTTTTGAACGACTAAATTCCGAGAAACTGCAAGGAAAAGTCATTTTTGACATTGGAGCGCATATAGGATTTCATTCTCTTTATTTTGCTCGGCTTGTCGGGCCCAAAGGAAAAATCTGCGCCTTTGAACCGAATCCAAAAAATGTTGAGCGGTTCAAACTCATACGAGACAAAAATAATGATATACGAGACACTATTCATATCTTTGATATTGCCGTGTCAAATGTCTTAGGCGCCGAAAAATTCAGCATGAGCGAAAACATAGAGAGCGGAAGAAGCTCCGGAGGTTTTATTGACACGGCTGATACCATGTGGGAAAGAGGCGTTTTCAAGCAAAAAGGATTTTCTGAAATAAAAGTTAAAACAATTCCTGTTGATCTGTTTAAGGAAGAACTGGAAATACTGGAAGCCCCGGATATTATCAAAATAGACGTTGAGGGCGCTGAGTCTCTTGTACTGCTCGGGGCAAAGAATACTCTTATGGCCAAAAAACCGATTCTTCTTTTAGAGATTCATTCAATGCTCAATATGTTCAACGTTGTGTCATTTCTTTCTTCGCTCTCCTATGAATTAAAAATCCTCAAGGAGGAAAAGGATGGCCGATGTTTTATAGAAGCTCACCCGAAAAACATATGAAAAAAATCGTCATTCTACAAACCTCCGGCAATGAACTTGCAAACCAGCTCTGGAATTACGCGAGTATCTACGCGTATGCCCTGGAACGCGGCTATCTTCTGGAGAACCCGTCTTTCTTTGAATACGGCAATTACTTTACGATGCCGGCGCCGAATCTTTTTTTTAAGCTGGTCTTTTTTCTGCCGTTCACTAACTACACAAAACGAAAGACTGCTTTTCGCCGAAAGATTTGGAGAAAACTGTATTTTTGGTACGCGCGTACAATGCTGCGGCTTTTTGGCAATCGTTTTATTGCTTATAAAAACGCGGACAACAAACCGTATTATCTGCCGCCGACAAAAGAATCCGAGGGCAAATTAAGCGAACTTGAAAAAAGGGAAAAAAATATCTACCTTGACAGCTGGCTTTTTAGAAACCCGGCGGGCATAAAAAAATACTATAAAGAAATCAGGGGATATTTCCGGCCGCGAGATAGCATCAGCTCTCTCGTCGCATCCCAAATAAAAAATTTGCGAACTCGCTATCAAAATGTCGTCGGGGTGCATATACGCCAAGGAGATTACAAAACATGGCGAAAGGGCGCTTATTTAATAGAGCAGAGGCGCGCGCGTGAAATTATCGAAGAATACCTCGCGGTGTTTGGAAAAAATAAAGAAAAAACTTGTTTCATTATAACTTCTGACGGCCCTATTAATGCGGAGGAATTTCCCGGACTGAATATCACAGTAAGCAAAAACAACGCGGTAACTGATTTATTTCTTCTCGCGTCAACCGATGCAATTATCGGCTCAAACAGCACCTTTGGCGCTTTTGCCTCATACTACGGCAACATACCATTTATTGTAATGCAAAAAGAAAAAATAGATTGGGAGTATTATAAAAACAAAGATAAATTTTTTGAAAATAAATACTGCGCCGTGGCGCACTATTAAATTACCGGTCTTTCCATAAAATTCAAAATTCTCTTAGCCCTTTGGCTCCATGTATGAAGTTTGACATCTTGATATGCTTTCTCTGTAATTCTTTCCAAGTTATCATTATTCCCTAGCGCCTCAATAATGCCTTTTGCCATTGCTTCAGGATCATCAGGCGGAACAATAATGGCATTCGTATTATTGAGTATCTCTCTGACAGAAGGAATGTCGGTCGCGACAACGGGCCGCTTGCTTGCCATATATTCAAAAAGCTTCATTGGCGAAGTATAATATTTTGAAATGTTTTCTTTAGCGGTATTTGGCAGAACCAAAACATCGGCGGCCTTTTGCCAAAGCGGGATCTCACTGTGTTTTTTATGTCCTGCTATCAATATGCGAGAATTACTGCCATGCTTTTCCTTAAAATCTTTGATATCTTTTCCCGTTCCTCCGACAAAAATAACAAGGTATTCCGCTGGAAGACTGTCAGCCGCCTGCGCCAAAGTGCCAACGCCCTTCCATCCGTACAGATGCCCTGTATACATTGCTATTTTTTTATCAAGCGGCAGCGCGAGACTTCTCCGCGCTTCATCTTTATTTGCAGCAATATCAAACTCATCCACATCCACGGCATTGGGCTCATAAATAATTTTATCGGCATTCATCTTAAATACTTCGTTCAAACGATTTATTTTCCATCGGTTATGAACAAGCACTCGGCGCATCCTTTTTAAAAAAATCCCGAAAAGAGACAATTTGCTTTCCGGAAAATCATGCATTTCATAAAACGTATTTTTAAAGAAAAGCGACGCGAATAAAAGCGGCAATGATTCATTTGAATATATGGCATCTCGTTTCCCCGCCTTGAATTTAAGATACAGGGCGCACGAGAAAGAAAAGAAAAAAAAGCCAACCGAGAAAAAGAGCTTCTTAAAAATCGGTAAAAAAAGCAGGTCAAGAGTCGGCAAAAACACTATCTCAAAATTTTGTTTTACATTATAGTAATGATAAGCGTCTTGGCCAAATCGCCCCAAGCGTCTTGGCGCAAGTAAAACAACGCGCAATCCCTCATCAGCGAACGCTTCACAGCTTTTAACCGCAAACAGCGACGCGGCTTTCTCGCTTGGCAACCTTCCGTTAAAAAGAAAAAAAAGTGTTTTTATAGGCATTATATGATGATAATTATAGCAAATTTAGTGTTATACTTGAAATCAAGATGAGATTTTTCTATATCAGCACAGGGCATAACTACCCTCCGGACAAACATATCATAGACGGATTGCGAAAAAATGGGCACACTGTTTTTGAATTAATTGAGAACGGCCAAGGACCTGGCAAGTACTTTCGTTTTACATGGCGTTTCTTGAAAAAGAAGCCTCTCTGCGATGCCGTCATTATAGGCTTTACTCTGCCGCTTTTGACGCTTATTGTTCGATTTATATCTCTGAAAAAAACCATATTCAACGCGGTCTCCTCGCAATACGAGGCAAACATTATCTCAAGGGATATCCAAAGCCCGCGGTCTTTGGCGGCGCTTAAATGGCGGGTTATAGATTTTATTTCATTTCACCTATCGTCAATTGTGCTTCTTGAAAGCAATGCCCAGATTGATTTTACGCATAAATTTTTTCTTGTTCCGCGGAAGAAACTCGTACGATCGTGGATGGGCGTTGACGAGAAAGTATTTTTTTATGATCCTAATATAAAGAAAAATCATGAGTTTACGGTGCTTTTCCGAGGAAGATTCCTGCCGGAGTCAGGGATACTTACGGTTATAGAAACAGCAAAAAAACTTGAGGATAAAAATGTGCGATTTCTTATTATCGGCCATGGCTTCATGTACAGAAAAGTGAATGCTCTGATGGAAAAGCTTAAGCCAAAAAATATAGATATGATATCCGAAAAACTCACGGGAAATGCGCTACGGAACCATATGCTGTCCTGCCATATAAGCTTGGGCCAGCTTGCGGATCACCCGAGGCTCTCACGCACTCTTCCGTGCAAACTCTTTGAAAGTTTGGCGCTCGGACTTCCCTATCTTACTGGAAGAAACGCCGGCGTCCTTGAACTTTTAAAAGAAGATGAAAACTGTATCGCTGTTGAGCCCGGCAATTCCGATGATTTGGCGCAAAAAATCCTTTTTTTAAAAAATAATCCTGATATGCTTGCAAAAATAGCCGAGCAAGGGTATAAACTTTATAAAGAAAAACTTACTTCCAAGCAGCTTGCTAAAGAGGTTATTGATAATTGCTTTAAATAAAAATAACAATGGTACAATTAAATTCCGGAAAAGAAAAAGGGTGGAATAAACAACAAGAAGTTTACTTCTGCACTGTAGCAGATGCGCGATTTGTATTAGAAACAACGGCTTTATATAACTCTCTTGCAAGAGAGGCTTTGCGTTTTAACAGGCATTTAATTTTCTGGGTGTTATGCATTGATGATACTTCCATGTCAATTTTTAAAAAAATCAATTCCAACATCCAAACAATTTCTTTATCCTCGCTAAACGATCAGGAACTCCTTAATGTAAAAAACTCAAGAAAAGTCGGAGAATTTGCTCAGACAAGCAAGGCCTCTTTAGTAAATTATCTTTTAAAAAAGATGGCGCCTTCGCGTATTTTGACGTTTGTTGATTCCGATATTTATTTTTTTACAGACCCCGTACTTACATACGAAAACAATACAAAATGGTCTATTCTTATAACGCCGCATTGGTTTACTGGAAAAAAGAAAGAATTTGCAAAAAAAGTTGGTATATACAATTCTGGGCTTGTCTGTTTCAGAAACGACAATGACGGGAGAGACTGCGCGAAATTATGGAGGCGGCAATGCGTAGATTGGTGTTTTAACCGTACGGAAGATGGTAAATTCACGGATCAATTTTACTTAGAAGAGTGGGTAAAAAAATATGATTCTGTTCGTGTCACTCAAAGAAAAAATGTTAATGTCGGCAATTGGAGTATAGATGGGCTTAGCATTAAATTGAAAAATAAAAAATTTTTTGTTAATAATGAACCGCTTGTTTGTTATCATTTTCACGGTCTTATGCTATACCTAAACAAAAAAGGAAGAATAAAATCTTATCCTATAACAGTTCATCATAAAGGCATATATGGCATATATATTGATGAACTTCAAAAAATATATGAAAAAATTCATGGAATTGATGCCTCTCTTGAATTCAGATTTGCGCCAAATCCTGGCATGCTTAGGATAGTAAAACAAATAATGTTTAGGTATTTGAAAGAATGGCTATTTTTAACACTTTTCAAGTTTAAAAACAAACGATAAAGCAAACATGGACGGCCATGTTTGCGCAAGCAATTTCATAAATTTATCCAACACAATTTTTTGTTCCCAAAAAGTGTTTGTTTTTAGCGTAATCTGTTTCATGTTATTATTTTTCAACATTTTTTTTAAAATTTTATAATTAAACCAATATACATGCCCTTTGTTCGGCCTGTTGTTTTCGGGAGCATTCCCAAAAAGAACTTGGAGCCGCGCGGGCAAAGAATTAAAATTGGGGACGCTAATGATAATATATTTTTTTGAAACACGAGCGGCTTCTTGCAAAAGCGCCTCCGGCGCGTACAGATGCTCCAACACATCAAGCATAATCACCGTATCAAATGCGCCGTCTTGGAAAGGGAGGTTCTCAATAGAAATATCAACAACTGACGCATCAAGCCCTTTTTCTCCGCATTTTTTTACCCCCTCTTCAGAAATATCAACACCGGAAGCTAAAACTTCTTTTTGCGCGAGCGCGTTCAAAAACAATCCGTCTCCACAGCCAACATCCAAAACTTTTTGCCCTTTCTCAACCATCTCAATAGCCTTGGCGTGTCGAAAAACAAGGGGTTGGTCGCTCTCCCGCCAGCGTTTGTTTTCAAATTCTTTTGCGTTGTTCATTTTTATTTTTTATATTGAACGGCTGATTAATTATTTTTTTCTAGCGATGATATA
The DNA here is from genome assembly GCA_018895015.1 of Patescibacteria group bacterium. Lineage (GTDB taxonomy): Bacteria > Patescibacteriota > Minisyncoccia > UBA9983 > UBA9983 > JAHIOX01. Next base: position 20,359 of record JAHIOX010000020.1, read on the forward strand.
AAGGTGCGCGGAAACATCTTCAGCGCCCGGGAGCCGCGCGAAAATCAGATCAAGATATTTAATGGGGCCGAGAACCAGCATAAAAATATGCGCGAGAAATGGCGCCGCTTTTTTAAAGCCGAAAGAAAATACCACGCCAAACCAATACGCGAGAAACATAAGCAACGCGCTCCATGGCCCTGACCGCACGCCTTGTTCAACAATTTCAAGGTCGCGGAACAAAAATTTAAGTCCGCTTGATGTCCACCGGTTGAAATCATCAGGCGACGCATGGTACGGATGAATAAACGGGGCGCTCGCGTATAGAAAGCCGCCCGGCTTTAAAACCCTCACCATCTCGCGCGCCACGCTATCAGGGTCATCAACATGCTCAAGGAGCGATTCGCTTACTACCCCGCCCGCGGAAGAATCTCTGAACGGCAACAAACGCGCGTCCGCCACAACGTCAACTTCAGGAAAAGGAAAAGAATCTATGTTGATAAATTCATCCCCCAATCTTTCCGGCCCTGAGCCAACGTCAAGTATAACGCTTCCATTTTTAACAAAAGATAAAATTTTTCTCGGTCCGTTTTGAACCATAAGAACAGGGCAAAAAAAATGCCAGATACTATAATAAAGTTTTGGGAATTGCTTTAAAAAAGACTTTAGCCAATTAATACCCGACCCGTGTTCGGCTTTACTAGATTCAAACATGCTCGTATTGAGAAATATCGGGCGGTTAGACTCGTCTAGTGCGAATATCCCATCTTTTTCACATGCATACCCTTTACGCGTTTTCCCTAACGGGCCGCGGCAGATCGGGCAGCACAACAAAGATAATGCGTCTTTTGGCTGTCGCGCGCTTGGTTTTCGAAGATGAAGCAGGCGATCGCCAATCAGCAAAAATATCGCGCGAAATCCATCGCGATAACGTATTTTTTTCCCTTCGGAAAAATCGCGAGGGCGATGAGAAATCGGGACTTCAAAAATCTTAATGCCCCGCCGCGCGAGCGCGACGGTAAAAAGCAATTCCGAATCAAAACCTCCGTCTTGGAAATTTCCTTTCGCTTCTTTCGGAAAAAGTTTATAACAAGTCCACGCGTCAGTTAAATGCACGCCGTAAAGCGCGTTGAGAAGCTTGGTAATAAACCAAACGCCCAAACGCGGAGCGCAAAAACCTGATCGTTTTTCGTGGTGAAGATTGCGCGACCCGAATATCGCGTCGCCATACCCGCTGTCCAGCGCCGATAAAAGGTTTTTTATTTCATCCGGGTTATACTCAAGATCCGCGTCTTGAATAATTATATAATCTCCCGTCGCCTCTTTTAAGCCGCGCCGCACCGCTGTTCCCTTGCCGCCGTTTTGCAATTGATAAATAATTTTTATATGATTTTCGCATTTTTTTAAAATATCTCGCGTGCCATCGGTAGAATAATCGTCAACAACAATAATCTCCTTTTCCCATTTCGGAAAAGGCGCTTTCTCAACGCGACGCAATATTGTTTCTATTGTTTTTGACTCATTGTAACAAGGAATAATAATTGATATTTTTTTCATAAGATTATTTTGACAGCGGAGCTTGCCTGTTTGACAGCGATTGCTTTAAATTTAATAATCCATACGCGGCAAACATAAAAATAAACAAGTTAACCGGCTGTCGAAAGCGCGCATTAATGCCAAGCCCGTTGATAAAGGTTGTCGCGGCAAAATAAGCGACAAGGAACAAAGCGGAAATGATTTGCGGCGAAAACTTTTCCTTCCGCATAAACAAAACAACGCCAAGTAAAAAAATAGCGGTAACAAAAACCCAAAATAATTTCATTAAAATAACTGCGATTAGCGGGACAGTCAAAATAGACCAAATAGTCATAAAAAATTGAATTGGCGAATTAAAAAACATCATAAACGCCGGTTTTGGAAATCTCCCGGGTATAGTTATATTAAGATGTTTAAACACGGTCAATACTCCATCATGAGTAAAAAAAGTAACGGCTGACACGCCCAGTGATTTGATAATACCAATGGGATGGTTTTTTATTTCATTTAAAGAACGCGATATAAAATAATCGCTGTTGGATAAATTTATTTCTGTCCCGTCTACGCCGTCGCGAGCGGTTAAATCCGCCAATTCTTTTTTATACTCGGTTCCCTTATCCAAAGACAATACTGTTGGCGTGAAATACATATATAAATTAAAAGCCGGCTGAGCAGTCATTCCAACTGCGCCGAATTCCTCATAATTTCTATAAAGCCACGGCGATATAAGCATTAAAAATATAACAGCAAAAGACGCTATATGATAAAAAGTTTTTTTTGATATATTCTTGCGAAAATGCCACAAAATTAAAATCGGTATGACTATCGGCAAATACTGAGTAGTTGGCTTAACCAATGTTGCCAAGCCAAGAAACACAGACGCCCACGCAATATTTCTCAAGCTGTTTTCTTTAAAATATTTAAAGAAAAAAATCAGAAAAATAAAAAATAAAAAAATAAAAAATGTTTCCGTGTAAAAGATAAAAGACAAAAGCGCCGAAAATGGCTCTAGCGCCATTGCAAAACCAGCCGCAATACTTATTCTTTCATAGGCGATCGCTTGTTTAACAATAAAAAAACCGAGTACCGGCAAAAGGCTGGCAATAATCAAATTAAAAATAGTAACAACCCAATAACTTCCAAATAATACTAAAAGACCGGCTAGATAATACGGGTAAAGCGGGGGGCGAAGAGGATGCGGCGCAAAAGGAGCTTCGCTGTCAACAGAAAAAACTCCATTATCAGCCAAATTTCGGCTTATTTCATAATATCCGTCGTAACCGGAAATAGTATTGAGCAAATTGCCGCCATTATGATTAAAGCTGATAAAAAATAACAACGCTCTGACTAACAAAGCTGCCAAAAAAATAATGATGGCGATTTTGTGTTTCTTAAAAAAAGTTGGAATTGCCATATTCATAATTTAACTTGCTAGATGTTTTGCCAGCTTATCTCCAAGGATAGTTAAGCCATGGTTAGACACGACAAACGCTCTCAATATTTTCCCCAGCTTTTCCCTCTCTTCAAGCGTAAGAGCCAAAAGGCGGATTAATTGCTTAACAAAATCTCCTTCGTCATTTTCAATAAAAAGAAACTCCTCGCCTATTTTACCTTTCAGATTTATATTTGAAGCAAGCGCCAGGCTCTCGCAAGCCATTGCCTCAAAAATAGTCTTGTCGTACATTCCGCTCGGACTTGCGTTTACAAACACCCCGTACTGATTATATATTGCCGGAGTTTTCTCGTTTGGCATGCCGGGATAAAAGTGGATAAACTTCGCGACGCCAAGATCGCCAGCTTTCTTTTTAAGAGATTCAAAATATTCTTTATCCCGCGGCGCCGGATTCCCGTATATATGCGCTTCCGCCAAAATATCTTTTTTTTTAAGCAAGGCGACCGCGCCAATAAGCATATCCGGGCGTTTAACCGGGGCAATTCTTCCCAAAAAAAGAATTGAACGATGGTCGCGTGGAATTGTTTCGTCTCGCTTGAAAAGATTCGTGTCTATTCCAACCGGCATGAGCTCTGTTTTTTTATAACGCGCCGTAAATGAATATTCAGAAGTGCAAAAAACTTTATTGGATAAAAAAATTGCCATGCTTGTCAAAAAATTTCCATGCGGATGGTTTCTCCACATAAAAACCTTTTTGCCGAAAATTTTCCAAAATAATCCGCCAAGCAAAACGTATTCCTGGTTCATGTGGACAAAAACCGCGTCATAATTTTTGCGCTCTCGCCAAATATATTTATAAAAATTCCAGCAATACTTTATCTTGACAAAGAAAGAAAAAGCTTTTGCGAAAACTTTCCCTTGATGTTTGGCTCTTGCAGCAAAAGCATTTTCTTTCTTTGCTTGCTTTCCTAAACTTAAAACCTCAACGTTCTCCGGCAAATTATATTCTCCTTTTCGCAAACAAATGACAATAATACTTTCACAGTGTTTGGCGAATTCTTTTATCCAGCCATTGAAAAAACTTAAGATATCATCATTGATATCAACTTTTTGAGTGATAATGAGTAATTTCATTATTAATTATTAATATATATCCCGCACGCCTCGCCGTAAAGCCCGTTGTTCTGAAAAATGTTACTGGAAAGAGTTGACGTTGAATTGCTTAATTTCAAGCCGCACCCTATCGCGTATTCAAACAATGAATTGCTGGCGAAAATTGGCGTTTCCCAAACACAAAGATTTGCCTTGCTATCCACCCAAGTCCCCCCGTCATAATATTTGCCTCCGTATCTGAACACGGCATGTTCAAAAACAGAGTCCTCATTGTTTGATTCAATCCGAACGCCAAACCAAGCGCCCGGAGTGGAAGTTGAAAATCCATTATTGTTGACATCCCCGCCATATTCATCATCGGCAAAAGCAGTAAAAATAATTTGGTCATTTGCCGCGCCTTGAGCGATAATTTTCGCGTTAGCGCCAATTATCATTCCGCTATCATTGTAAAATTTAATAACTACCCCGGGTTCTATTGTTAAGCTTGAACTATCTTGAAAAACTTGAATCATGCCGTCATTATTCATTCCTGCGACCAAATAAGGGCTGTTGGTTTTGGTCAAAATGATATCAGAAGAAATACTCGGCGCGCCTTTGGCAATCAAATAATTAACGCTGTTTCTAGCCTTAGGAGTTCCATTGATTGGAATATCTAAAACGTTTTTACCGTTTTTAATCAAACCTATATTTGTTCCCCAATTACTTAAATCGCTTCCGGGGACATCCGGGGCATAACGCTCCATTGAATAACGATAATTTTCATTATTGCTTATGCCGCCGCACCATTTATAGCAATAAGGAACTTCGTCAATAGTTGTTGAAGCGTATGAAAGGATTAAATTTTCACCGCCATTGTCTAGCCCCGAGCCGCCGCCTTGAGTTGAACCAAAAGAACCTTTCCAATCAGCCGTAATACCCAAAACTGTATTGTCGTCAGTTCGCTCAATTAAATAATATCCTTTTGCCGGAATTATTCCGCTTAGATTAATATATGGTTTTAAATCTGTTTCTGAATATAAAATCCAATTATTTAAATCTATTTCATAATCCGTTCTATTATAAAGTTCTATCCACTCATCGCTTCCGCTGGCAGGCGTCCCCATCCACGCCACTTCGTTAATTACCACCGGCATTGAGTAAATAACAACAGTTATTGTTTGTGGTTCGGACCAATTGCCGTAGGTATCAACCGCGCGAACGGAAAAAATATTTGAAGAATTATTTTCAATAAAAACAATGGTGGATGTCGCGGTGGTTGTGCTTGTGATAGCTTCATTAGAAATAGTGAATTCAAAATAATCTAAATCTTCCGCGCTTGATGACCAAAAAATATTGAGCGTTGTGGTTGCCATGAGACAAATTGATGACGCGTCCGTGTTCAAACAATCCGCGGCAGAAAGCAAAACATCAGGCGGAGTCGTGTCTTGCGGTTCTAATTGTTCTGGCTGTTCTAATTGTTGTTGATTTTCTTGAGTTTGAATATTTGAATTTTGGTCATTAAAATTTGTTTCGGATTCTTGCCCCGCACCAGAACTTTGTTCTTGGTTTGGGGTCGGATTTTGTGCTTCGGATTTAATTTCTGCTCCGCCTCCGCCGCCAAAACCCGGGTAAGGCGGCGCGTTGGACACAACCATGCGCGCGACCAAGTCTTGCGCATCTTGGGACTTCGGAGGCAAAGTTGGTGTTGGCAGAGGTGTTTGACTCGGAGTTGGGGTGCCATCAATCTGCAGGGCCGGCGAACGGCTCACCTGCGGCTCATGAGCCGTTGAGCCGATGTCCGGAATCGGTTCTGGTTCAAGCGGCTTTTGCTCTTCTGCCTCTTTTGGCTTTTCTGGTTCTAGATTCAAGACAAAGCCCGGGCCTGCCGCCTGCGGTGAACTAAAAATTTTTTCTTTTAATTTTTCAAGCCAGGATTTTTCCTGCTGTTTTTGCATTTCTTTTTCCGCCTCTTGAAAAAACAAATCAATCACCCCGGCCCCATATGAAATCGCTTTAGGCGCAAGTAGAGAGTAGTAGTCGGAGTGAACAGGTGCCTCAAAAAAATATTTATCTTCACCAAACTCTTTTTTTACTAAAACTAAACAATGATTTTCTTCACCTTTTATACATTTAAAGTTTCCTTGATTTGTTATTATAACAAATTGTTCTTTATTTTTTAAAGCTGTAATATCAATCGTATCTTTGCTTAAAAAATACTTGTTAGAATATCCCGCTAAAAAATCAAAAAACTCGCCTATATTATTTAATTTTGAAACGTTTTCTGTCTTTATTTCTTTATTAGCATTGCTCTTTACCCATTCTTCATACGGATCGCCTTCAGGATGCGCGTCTAATCTGGTATGAGCAGGCACAGACACATCTTCAATCAAATGAAGGATGTGACCAAGAGCGACAAACGCTTCTTGCTTGTTTCCTTTAATATAAGAATCAATCGCCTTTTGCCAAGTTTGATTGCCTTTTGGATACAATAACTGTTTAATATTTTCTCTTGACCAATCTTTGGCAGAAGAAAAACCCCATAATCCATTGCCGGTTATAGGATTGTAAAAATGATTCATCCATCTGATGGGAGTATCTTCTTCAATTGCTCCTTGCTTGAGCCATGCGAGTTGCTGTTGAGAAATCTGGATTTCGGAACTTTGATTAAATAATTCAACGGCTTTTTCTGTTAAAAATGGGTGGGCAACTTCACTATCATAAGAAAAAACCCGGCCAATAAAAACAGCCGAGCCAATCATTATAAAACCAAAAAATAAAATAAAAAATATTCTCTTTATGTTCAGGAGCATAACTGGTTTATAAACTATCTAACTTCCAATCACCATTAGCGTCTTTGGTAAAACTTGAGCAACCAATAAATTCTCCATCTTCGTGTTTCTGTTTATAACAAAGTTGGCCAATAGATTCTCCAAAGGTTCCTCTCCAAATATCTTCAGGATATGTTTCGTAAATCTCATTAAATCTATTTTCATTATAAACTTTTGTAATAACATCAACATTCTCCTTATATTTCTCCGATTCCCTGCTCAACTGCTCTATCGCCAGTTCCAAATTATTTTCTTTTAGCGCCTGCCTGAATTTGGCGTATGTTTCTTCCGGCGTAACTCGCGTCGGCACATCCGCGTATTTTATCTGCGGATACATTTTTGCCAATTCCTGCTCTGTGTAATCCCTGTACGGAAAACTGGATTCTGCCAATCCCAAAGCAACCTTGCGCATCTTGCTTTCTGTCCACTTATTCAAGCAAATGCCGCTGATTGAAATAAAAACCGCGGCAGTAACGCCGACAACAATAATCTTTTTTAAGCTAGGATTCATAATTTATTTTAATTAATTTATAATTGAACTCATTTTACCAAAATTACCTTTATTTTACAAGGCAAAAAATTTACCGCGATTCGGCGCGGAGTTTTGGGGATTCGCCAACCTCAACAATTTCAAAATTTATGCGGCCGAGGATTTTATCCTGCCCTGTAATAACATCAACGCGCCATTTACCCGGCTCAATCTGATATTTCACGGAATAGCCTCTGTATCCGCCGTCCCTTCCGCCGGCAATCGGAAACCCAAGCCGGCTTTTCTCCTCCCACTCTTTTTTTTCTTCATTAAAATAAGACCAGCGATGCAAAATCTCGGTGTTTATCTTGGCAGGCGCGAAAACCGCGCTGTAGCAATAAACCGGCTCTCCTGACTTCCAATGGAATACGCGATTAAAATTATTAAAAAAACCAGGCCATTGAGACGGCTCAAATTGAACAATGTAATTCCCGTCCAATCGCGCCACGCTATGGTAAATTCCGCTTTCTTTAAGCGAAAGAGGAATCGGCGGAATGATATTCGCGAAATAAAAAATATTGAACAGCAAATAAATGCCTGCGATGCTCTTGATAAAAAGGCCTCTCGCCGGGATTAATTTTTCTCGCAAAACAAGCCAAATTATAAAGATAAACAAAGAAATAAGCGCGATGCTCGCCAAACCGCTGAGCAAAAAAACCGTATCATTTATCTTATTTAAAACAATTGGCATGGCAAAAACAGAATATGAGAAAATAACAACGAAATAAATGCTCAGCTGAAAAACAAGGCGCGAATATTGCTTGCGGAAAATTTCATTCCCAACCAAAAGCCCTGCCAGCGCAAGAAGAAACGGCCAGCTCGCGAAAAACGAGGCGCTTCTGAAATAAAAAACAACGAACACGCTGAATAGCCCGCCGAACGCGAACTGCATGACAAACGGCAAAATATCGTATAGTTTATCAATTATTTTTCCTCGCAAACGGCCAACATCATAAGCGTTAAGAATCAAGATGCTCGCGCCAACAATAAAAAGATACGAAAGAATGGCGATATTTTCAGCCAGCAAGTCAATGCGTCGAAGAGTAAGATTGTCGGCTATAAAACCGGCTAAAAGGGACAGAGGAGATATGTAGCGCTCGTATTTTGAGTGCAGTTCTTTAATTTTCATAATGCCGCTAATAAGATTTCAAAAGGTTTTGCAAGTCTTGGGAGGCGCCGGGATTCGCTTTAATTCCGTCTTCCAAAATCTTTTTGGCTTTGGCTTCATCTTTCATTACATTGAGATAAAAATCATGAACATTGCGGTAAACATAAACTTGGTCCGGGCCGTTTTCAAGCGCTTTTAAAAAATTTTCCTCCGCCTTCGCGCTGTCTTTCAAATAATAGGCGTATAAATCGCCTAAGTTATTAAACGATATCGCGTCGTTGGGCGCCATTTTGCTCGTGTATCCCCAAATTTCCTTTGCTCCTTCATAGTCGCTTATCATTTTTCTGTAAATCGCCAATTCCAGCCATGAATCAAACGAATTTGGGTTTTGCTTTAATTCAACAATAAGTTTCTCAATATTTTCTCTAGCGATTTTTCGCGCGTCTTCAGGCAAATCAGCGGAGATATTTATGGCCCGGGCAAGGTCGGGGATTGGCGCGGAAACATTGTCCTCAATAGGAATTTGCTCTACTTTAAAATCCCCTGTTCCTTCTGCCCTAACGCCGCTATTGTCCGGCATGTCAGACACTCGGTGTTTGACAAAGTCAGAATAAATATAATAACCGGCTCCGCCGGCGAGAATAACTATAACAATAATAACAGCTATGACTTGAATTTTTTCACGCATAATTAACTTATTTTAGCCTTTTTCCCCATGAAAAGCAACAGCGAAGGACCGTCCTTCGCTGGCTTCGCTTTCTAACCATTCATCTATAAAATTTTCAAATTCTTTAAAATTTTCAAAATATTCTGGAAACACAGATTTATTTAAAATATCCATATTCTTATTGTTGTCTGTCACATAATTAAGATAACTGGAATATTTATATTTGTCTAAATATTGTCTGGTTTTTGCTTTGTCAGTAATGCCATTTTCTTTCCAATTAGGATCAATCAATTTAACGGGATTTAAATGGATATAAGAAAGCAGATATTTAAGATATCTATCGGTATTTGCATGCGTTGCTTTAAAATTATTTTCAAATAATGACCCGCTTCGTTCATATTTTTTATTATAATACATTGAATAACCGGTCAATAATTTTTTCATAAATAAACTTATCCCATTTTCTTGTTTTTCTCGAATAAGCAGATGAAAGTGGTTAGGAATAAGACAATATGCTCCAATATCTGTTATTTGTTCCCCTCGTTCAATATCAAATATCTCCGCGAAGGACCGTCCTTCGCTGAAATGCTTGCTTATGTCAACGGGGTTAGCGCTGTTGCAAATATAAAGCAAAGCTAAAAAACGATTATAATCATTTGATTGATTAAAAATAATTCTTTTATCGGTTCCCCTGTTATACAAATGATAAAATTCTCCGATAGAAAACTGGAATTTGCGTCTCATATAAGCGTAGCGAAGGACCGTCCTTCGCTATTACATTCTACCAATTCAAAAGCCCCCTGAAAAGGGGGCTTTTGAATAACCCTCCCCTCGACAAGCTCGGGGTAAACCGAGTCTTATCAAAGGAAGCACAAGATGGTTATTTATTTAGTGAGCGTCTTAGAATCCATGTTGTCTGAAGGCAAGCCTGTTACAAAGTAACCGTTTGTCCAGTCAACATGAGTTGTCAAAGACGTTGTTGTCGCGTTTGGTGACCAGATAAAGTCATCCTCGTCATCGGTATCAATACCTGTTGATGATGCCATGAATCCTGTCCCGCCATTAGTAACATATACGTTAGTGGTTGGGAAAGCTGAATCACCCTGAATGTTCGTTACAACTTGAGCGCCTGTCGGGCTTCCAGACATTGTTATTGTTCCTAAGACACGGAAGTAGTAGGTAGCGCCTGCAGGAATCTGCAAGTAATCCTTACCAGTACCTTGCGTCGAAGCTGTCAATAACACATTGGTGTTACCACTTGATAACAACCCCGCTGTAGTGTCATTCAACTGACCTGCTGGATCAAAACCATTAACTGCTGATGAAAATCCAGAATCAGTGTAAGCCATTATCTTGAGGTTAGTAACCGTGGTTGACGATGTTCCGGTTGGCGTTGAAGATGTCGCGATATTTACCGTAAACTTGTAGATACCGATAGGCCCTGAATTCGCGGTTACACTGAATCTGTAAAGATCAGCTACCGTGCCGCTTACAAGCGATCCTGAAGGCAAAGTTACTCCAGCGAATGTAGGATAAGCTTTGAATATTCTTAATCCGCTAAACGCCGTACTGCCTGTTGCCCATACCGTACCGCTTGATGAACCGACACCCTTTGTTGACGCATTAGCGTCAATTGACAAAAGGTGGCCTTGAACTCCTATGTCAGTAGGCCCTGATCCAATTGTTGTTAAATCAGCCTTAACAGTAAGAGTCTTGTCCTGATTCTGCGGAAGCGCTACCGGGACATCCAATGTTGATGTCGCTGTGGTGTTTGTGCCTGTAAAGAATGCCTCGCCAACCTTTGTTGCTCCGTCCCACAACGTTACCTTTATGAGGTCGTTTGGCGAGCTTGACGCGGAATTGGTAAGTGTCAATCCAACATTTTGCAGAGTAATTACGTCGTTTGTCGCTCGGAAGTTAATATTGCCGATTGTGTTTCCAGTGCTTCCAGCCGCGGCAAGCGCGTATGAAGGCGATGTCGCTGTTGTGATTACAAGAGTGGCTGTGCCAACTAGCATTTGCTGGCCGGCTGAAGCGGTTGCTGTTTCAACAACATCAGAACCTGAAGATCCGGTAACTGTCATAAGACTGCCGGTTGAAACATCAATACCCCATGAGAAGTATTTGGCGTCTGTCGCGGCGGTCGCCACATTACACTTGAGTGTAATAGTCTTTACAGTTCCTTTTGGAACTACTAAAGGATTGTCAAGCGTAAAGGTTACGTTATCTGCGGTTGTTAATGTTGAAGCAGGATTTACAACGCTAGATGCGTTCAATTGAGTTGTGCCGTCATACAAGAAACAGCCGGTCAAATGATTTGGGGTTCCATCAAACCTGTAATCAAGAGGAATGCTTGAGAATTTTACATCCTCTCCGGACTGCGTCGCGTCTAACTGGTAGTTCGCGAAAATCAGATTTTGCACGCCGGCAACAATGGTCTGAGCGGCCGGATTTGCTGAAACAGTGATTGCCAAGGCTGCCGCCTTAACAGTCATAGTGTTCATAGCGAATGAGCCGGCAGTTGAAAGACTGATTGTGTTGCCTGTTGTCTGGCCTGTAACGCTAGTCCATCCTGATGACGGAACAGTTGTCACAATAACCGTAGAGTTAGAAGATACACCTGAAGGAATCTTGCCCTTTAAGGTGTAAGTGTGCTCTCCCACAGGGTAAGTAATTGTATCGGTGAATGTGATGGTGCAACCGCTTGTGCAAGTGGAAGCTTCATCAATAGGACCGGCAACTACCGCGCCATTTTCATCGTAGATTGAGATGCCTGTGATTACCCCGTTTCCGGTAAAGCCCGATGTCGTGGCAATCGTGAAAGCTGAAGATTGAACCGAGATCGGCTCGCCACGGAAGCTTGTGGTGTAGCCGCCCAAGACCTGATTTGCAACGTTAACAGCAATGTTTTGAGCTGGAACGCTGTTGGCCTTGCTGACTGAAGTAACTGTGCCGGCTGTGATAGTTACAAGTGAAGCGTCAAAGAATGGCGTTGTAGCCAAGAATGTAGAAGCTGTTGAAGTCGTTCCTGCACCGACCGGAGGCGTAATGCCGTAACCGTAGGTTTCGCCAGTCAAATAGATATCGGTTGTCTTGTAAATATCAAACTGCACAGTTCGGGTTGCGGACCCTGTACCGACGATGTCTCCTTGAATGTAGACATCCTCGCTGTTTCCTTTGTCAATTACGACACCTGAACCGAGGAGCGCTGTGTAATATTTGCCATCGGATGAAACGGTTGTGTCATAAGCCGTGCCAGCAACATATACCTTCACATTCGCAAGGTCATTTGATGATGCTGAACCTGACTGATTGAAACGAATTGAATGCAAGCGAACCTTTTCA
>JAHIOX010000021.1 GCA_018895015.1 Patescibacteria group bacterium
TTTGTCGATAGATAAAATAGAAAAACAAGATTATGAATAGAAAAATCTACATGATTATGCCGGATACAACATACCCATTTGATTTGGGTAAATTTCACGCGTTCATCCAAAATCTCTATAATCTTGGTTATATAAAAGCATGGTGGCATTATTTGCCCGGAGGACTCTATTTTGTAGATTCTGAATTAGAAGTTAATCAACTCTATAATCTTTTAATCAAGCATATGCCACTGAGGCAACATATAATTATGGAGGTTAATCCTAAAAATCAACAAGGGTGGCTGGCAAAACAAGCTTGGGATTGGTTTAAAAATTATAGATAAAGGGTTTCGTCCGCGATTCCTCCTGTACCCGCGTCAACCTGCCACGTTGACATTTCGTTGACGTTTCGCCAAACGACATCGTAAGTTGTTTGGCTTCCATCAAGAAATAGAGTATTCCATCTTCGTGCTATCGCTGGAAGTTGGTATAATCTCAATGGCGTGTTGTGCAAGACCGAGTCTTGCACATTTTTGCATATTTGCCGGGCTTCGCGCGCTTGAGGGATTATGCTAAAATGAATTTATGAATAATAAACACGAAAGACAAGAATGGAGAGAAACAAGCTTAAAAGGCAGAATGGCCGAGTCTTTGGTATATGATTTATTAAAAGAATCGGGGAATGAAGTTTATCGAATCGGATATGAAGCCATATTGCCCGGCCTCGCGCGCATTGAAGAATCTTTTAAGCGCAATAGCGAGGTAGGCGAAAAAATAAGGTCCATTCCGGATTTCTTTGCGATTGATAAATCCGGCAATCCGTATTTGGTTGAAGTGAAGTTTCGGTGGCATCCCTCCGGCCACGAAAATGACCTTAAAAAACTTGAAAGGATTAAAAGTTCTTGGGGCGAATGTTTTATATTTTTTGTAAATTGCTCAGAGAAACCCTATTTTCGAGTTAGTAAAACTCCGTATGTAAATAGTTCCGGCCAGCTTATTGCTGAATCGGTGCAAAATTTAAAATTTTTCGGAATCACGCAAGAGCTTTTGGATAAATTTGACGCATTAGTGGAAAAGTATTTAACTCCAACGCTTAATAAAACGTAGTACCGGAGGGCTAATATTTAAAACTTAAGTGGATTTTTGTAATTATGCTAAAATAATTCAATAACCTATGAATTACCTAATTTTAATTATTGCCGGGGTTGCGGGAATTATTACGGGAAAATATTTTGCCACAATAATAATGTGCCGTTTTTGCGGGCAAGAGTTATAGCAGAGGTTGTTTTTTTTGTTGATTGGTTATATTATTAATACATATGAAAAAGCGTCAAATTTCAACGAAAATAAAGGATATTTTTACTAGCGCTAAGATTGCGCAAGAGCATATCTCTAAGTTAAATCCGCAAGAAAAGGCCAGCCTTGAAAGAGGGTGGGATATTGAACATGCTTATTATTCAAGCTCTCTTGAAGGTAGCAAGGTTGATAAACGGGAATTTGAAAAGATGGCTAAGGATGTAGAGTAATTTTATCTGTGACTTAAATGAAGAGGCCGCAAACAGAAAGAGAATTGCAAAAAGGAGAGGCGATTGGAGTAATCCGAGCCTCTCGTTTTGTTAGAAAATGCGCGCACTCGCACAGAGAAATAAATGAGGGCTTAATTTTAGAAATTCATCGTGAAATTTTTAAAGATGTTTGGCCTGAAATAGCCGGAAAATATAGAGACGAAAATTTAGAAATAAGCAAGTCAAAACATTTGCCCCCGCATCATTCTAAAGTTTCTTCCTTGATGAATGAATTAGGTAAGGAGCTAAAACAGAAATTGGAGGAATTAAATATTGCAGAGGGAATTATTCTAGATGTTGTTGACAATCTTAATGAAAAAACTTTTGAAGAGATAGAGAAAGTTATTAGGCTTTCTGCGTGGATTCATCATAAAATTACTCATATCCACCCATTTAGAGAGGGTAACGGAAGAACAGCCAGACTTGCTGGTAATTTTATTTTAGAGAGATATGGGTTGGTGGGCATTTCTATAAAAATAGAAAAAGAAAATAAAAATCAATACTGCAACGCACTCGCGCAGGTTGATAAATTTGAAGATTACGAGCCATTAGTCGCTCTTATTTCGGATGGTCTTATTGACAGGTACCATGGAGTGACAATGAAGCATTATAATTAAAAATAATAATGTGCCGCGAACGGCTCAATGCGTTGAGCCGTTGGAAAATTGCCTAAAAAGAGGCGGTTTTTTGACGTTGGCCACTCGGTGGCGCGTGTTTATTTGATTTTAGGCGGGTTTTGGGGTATGCTAAAGACAAATTATGTCTTCTTCCTCTGTTGAGCAAATCAAATCGCGGCTTAATATCGTTGATGTCGTCCAAGGCTACATAAAACTTCAGAAAGCCGGGGCTAACTTGAAAGCCAATTGCCCTTTTCATTCGGAAAAAACTCCGTCTTTTTTTGTTTCTCCGGCAAGGGAATCGTGGCATTGTTTCGGCTGCAATCGCGGCGGCGACATGTTCGCTTTCGTTATGGAGATTGAGGGCGTTGAGTTTGTTGAGGCGTTGAAAATTCTTGCCAGCCGCGCCGGCATTGAATTGGCGCCGATTGATTCCAAGCATAAAAACGAGCGCGCGCGCCTGCTAAAATTAATTGACGACGCTAAAAATTTTTACGAATCGGAATTGAAAAAAAATAAAGAAGCGATTGATTATCTCAAAGAGCGGGGATTAAAAGAAGAAACCATGAAAGAATTCGGCATAGGATTCGCGCCTGGTCCGCCGGCCAACGGATGGAGAAATCTTTACGATTTTTTGAAAAACAGAAGTTATTCGGATTCGGAAATGGAAAAAGCCGGGCTTGTCATTAAATCAGACAAGCCGCAAGCCGGCGATTACGACAGGTTCAGGAGCCGCATAATGTTTCCTTTGTATAATTATTCGGGTCAAGCCGTCGGTTTTAGCGGCAGAATTTTTCACTTGGCGGTTTCACCGCCAAGTGGCGGTGAAACCGCCCATGGGCAAGCCAAGTACATCAATACCCCGCAGACTATTCTTTATGACAAATCAAAATTGCTTTACGGGCTTGAAAAAGCGAAGAATGAAATAAGAATAAAAGACGGCTGTATTTTGGTGGAAGGGCAAATGGACGTTATAATGTCGCACCAAGCCGGGGTTAAAAATACCGTAGCGGTTTCAGGAACCGCTCTTACTGACGAGCATCTCAGAACCATTAAAAGATTGACTGAAAAACTTATAATGGCTTTTGACAGCGACGAAGCCGGGTTTAACGCGTCGTCGCGCGGGATTGATTTGGCGCTCGCGCAGGGGTTTGAGCTGAAAATCGCTTCAGTCCCTTTTGGAAAGGACCCGGCTGACGCGATTAAAGAAAATCCGGCGGAATGGGCAAAGGCGGTGGAAGGAGCGAAAAATATTATAGAATTTTATCTTGAGTCATTTACAAAATCCGTTCCGTTGCCCGAGTCCAGAAAAAAAATTGAAAAAATAGTTTTGCCGTACGTATCGCTTCTGCCGAGCGAGATGGAAAAAGCCCATTGGGTGTCTGAAATCGCGAGGCGGCTTGGAATAAACGACGATGCCGTTTGGCAAGAATTAAAAAAAATAAAGTTTGAGCCGTCGCCTCTTCAAGAAAAAGGCGCGGTTCAAAGCGAAAAAAAAGTTTTATCCCGCCTGAATCTTTTAAAAAACCGCCTTATCGGTTTTATTTTCTGGCAGAAGGACAGCGAAGACGCGGAACTCAAAATGTCTTTTGATAAAATCATTAAAAGAAGAGGCCTTGATTTAAACGAGATTAAAGGTAAAATAGACATTGATAAACTTATTTTTGAAATAGAGCTTTTTTACGGCGGCAAGGATTCGCTTAAAGAAGAATTTGAAAGATTAGACCTTGAATTGTCAAAAGAAGAGCTAAGAACGAAACTCGGCCGGATAGCCGAAGCAATAAAAAAGGCGGAGCTGTCCGGCGATAAAATTAAAATGAAAGAAAATTTAAATGATTTTTACAATTTTACAAAAAAATTAAACGAGCTTAAATGAAAAAAAATAATAAAAAAATAGCCAAAAAAGAGCCAAAAAAACCAAAAAAGCCGGTCGCGCCAAAAAAGCCGGCGGGCGTTAAAAAGACTAAAAGGGAAATCACTGAAGAAAAAATCGGCGAACTCATGCAAAAGGGAAAGATGCGCGGGTTTATACTTTATTCGGAAATCATGAAAGTTTTTCCCAGCATTGAGGAAGACGTGGCTTTGCTGGAAGAGATTTACGATAAATTTCAGGAATTGGGGCTTGACGTAATTGAAGGAATGGAGCTTTTGGGAACGGCTTCAAAAGATGACAAAAAATTAATAGAAGGGCTTGATAGAGTTTCGCTTGACGCCGTTCAGATGTATTTGAAAGAAATCGGCGAAATTTCTCTTATCAGCGCTTCCAAAGAAAAGGAACTGGCAAAAAGAATTGAGCAAGGCGATGAAGAAGCGAAAGCCATACTGACAAAAGCGAACCTGCGCTTGGTGGTTTCAATCGCGAAAAAATACATAGGCCGAAGCCCGGATTTATCGCTTCTTGATTTAATCCAAGAAGGCAACTTCGGGCTTTTCAAGGGCGTTGAAAAGTTTGACTGGAGAAAGGGGTATAAATTTTCAACCTACGCGACATGGTGGATAAGGCAGGCGATTACCAGGGCTATTGCCGACCAGGCGCGCACAATCAGGATTCCGGTGCAT
This sequence comes from Patescibacteria group bacterium, assembly GCA_018895015.1. Taxonomy (GTDB): domain Bacteria; phylum Patescibacteriota; class Minisyncoccia; order UBA9983; family UBA9983; genus JAHIOX01. Next base: position 4,721 of record JAHIOX010000021.1, read on the forward strand.
ATGGTTGAAACAATTTCAAAATACAAGCAAGTGGTAAGAAGATTGGCCCAGGATCTCGGGCGCGATCCACTGCCTGAGGAAGTCGCCACTGAAATGAACATAGATTTGGAAAAAGTGCATCATATCCAGCAAATTGACCAAGCTACAATTTCTCTCGAGTCTCCGGTCGGAGACGAGGAAGATTCCACTTTGGAGGAATTTATTAAAGAAGAAAAAATTCTTTCGCCGGCGCAGCAGACCTCCCAGAAATTTTTAGTTGATCAAATAGAAAATATTTTAAAAGATTTATCGCCAAAAGAACAAAAAATTTTAAGAATGAGATTCGGATTGAACAAAGAAATTCCGCATACTTTGGAAGAAGTCGGAAAAGAGTTCGGAGTAACGCGCGAGCGCATCAGGCAGATTGAAGCAAAGGCGCTGGAAAAAATACGCCAGCATGACATGTCCCATCGTTTGGAAAATTATTAAAGCCATAAATACCGCCTTGCTTTAAAATATGATATAATTTATTTATATGCTCAAAATAAATAAATTAATTATTTTTTCATTTCTTGTTATTTTTTTTTATCTCTTTGCGCCAAATCAGTATGTTTTTGCAGGCGTTACTCCCGATTGGAATATCAGCTTCAGCTGGGACGGAACAACTGTTAATAATGGCGGCCAATATGTTTTTCCATTAAATACTGCCGGCGGCGGTTTTTATCAATGGCCGGGCGGCAATGCTTATGGCGAAATATACAGAGGCGCTCCGCATAATTCTGTTAATATCACTGGTCATTATTTAGGCTATGGCGGAAGTATTTCTAATCAAAATGATTTTTGGCCGGCTTATGGTCATTATTTTGTTGTAATACATGAAGTTGGCCCCAATACTGATGTTTCTCAAATAGTAAACTGGTTTGAAACTGGCGCTGGCAATTCCCCGGAACACTGGGGAATTATTGAGTTTGATGTGGTGGAATCAATAGAAGTTCCGTTGTATACGCAGGTGATATCGCAGTATCCGTCAGAAATAGCAACTGAATCTTGGTTTGATTTAGATTACGCCGAGGGATTGGCCGGCAATTATAAATGCGGTTCTAAAATCAGACAATGCGGCTGCGCCATCACCTCAATCGTAATGGTTGCCAGATATTACGATATAACTGAAGCTCAAGGACAAGACGTTAATCCAGGGGAAATAAACGAGTGGTTAAGAGATGAACCAGGAGGCTACATTAACGGTGATGTTAATTGGATAGCCGGAGCGCGATATGCTGACTGGAGAATCGCGTACGCGAAAACCGACAAAAGTATCAATAACTATACGTTATTAGATCAATACCTTAACCAAGACAGTCCTGTCATCGCAAAAGCAAATTCTGGCAGAGGCGGGATATATCGCCAGCACTTTTTTGTTATTGACAATAGACTCGCTTCAACTTACGGCGTAAAAGACCCTACTTGGTATAACACCAAAACGCTTGATGAAACAACAGACATCAATAATCATATTAGAGGATACGAAAATGGATTTGACGGATTAAGAATCTACAAAAAAGGAAATGGCATCGCTCAAAGCGCCATGACTATTGTTTTGGGTTCGCCAGCAGAACTTTTAATTACCGATTTATCAGGCAGAAAACTCGGCAAAGACGCAAATGGCATTGAACACAGCGAAATACCGAACGCATGGTATTTTGAAGACGGTATTGACGACCCGACAGGAGAAAATCCGCCGTTGCAGGAAAACAATAAAATTATCCAAATATTGGAACCGCAAGACGGAGAATACAAATTAGAAGTAATCGGCACAGGAGAAGGCGATTATTCGCTTGACGCTAATTTTTACGATACTCAAGGCAATGTAAATAATCAATCGTTTCAATCGGAAACAGCTATTGGCTATATAGCCAGCTATGATATTTCTTTTAATTCCTCGGATTCGGCAAGCAATATCGTTGAGTTAATAGACAAAATTCCTCCCGAAGCGAAAATTTATTTCAATCCAAACACGCAAGAATTAGAAATTAAAGGTACGGACAATACCACTGTAAATCCTATCATTTCTATTATTGAGGACACTGACAAACAAGCTATTTATCAAATTCAAGATGAAGCCGGAAATACCACAAAACTTGTTTTTGAGAAAATCAAACAGCATGGTAAGGGAATTAAAGCTGAATTAAATAGCGTTCAATATAATAATGAATCGCCAATAGAATTGCCAAAAACAGATTTAAAATATGAATGGTCGTTAAATAAAGACGGAGCAATAAAAGAATTGGAGCAAAAGATAAAGGTTGAAAGCAGTTTTGATATTAAAGCGAAGTATAGCCATCAAAAAGACGAAACGGAAATAAAAATCAAACTTCAAAATCAAAAAGAGCAAATACAAGTTTTTCCCGGAATTAAAATCATCAAACTGATTACGGAATTAGGAGTTTTGAGCTTTGAATATTAGCATGCTGAACAAAAAAAATGCAATAATTTTAATATTGATATTAGTAATGGCGGGAATTGCCGGTTATTTTTTCTTTTTTCAAAAAGAGAAATCGATTGAATGTTTAGGCGAGAAAAGAGATGTATTTTACAAAATAGAAGAAAAAGAAAGCCCGTTGGCGGATGTAGTTATCGCGATTGACGATAAATCCACAAAGGAAGAATTATTCTCTTTTAAAATTGAGAATATACGTAAAAATTATCATCCTATTGAATTGCATCAATGCGGTATTTATGTAATAAGGATGTTTAATTACGATCCGAACAAAGTGGAACAAAAGCCCGATTACAAATCAGAATTATGGAGGTATTCATATACAGGAAACGGGGAATCTGTATTATTATTTCATGAAATAATTTCACAAGACAAATATAAGTCGTATTATGTCACAGATTTTCGAATTGATTCTTTTGAAAAATATCTTGTATTGGAAAAAGGCTATCTCGGCAAAGAAGATTACAGTTTGGTTGTCAAAGATTTAAATACCAAGAAAGATGTTTTTACATTATTATCCAAAGATTTACAAAGAATGAACCCTAATTTTATCGGTGTTTTTGATATGCTTGAATGGTCTGAGGATGGACGATATTTCTGGGGAAGCGTTTCCGATGGCGCTTATGTCAACGGATATTTCAGAATAGATACTCAAAATTGGAAAGCTGATATTTATGAAGCTCCGGATGGAGCTATGGGCGGCTCTCCTTTGAATATCAACACCGGTTATCTTCCAGTCCAACCCGGACAAGTTTGGACTGGAGATTACCAATTAACTGAAGAGTTAAAAGAACAATACAAAAAAGAAGGAAAAAAATCCCAGCTTTATCTTTATAATCTTTTTACTAAAGAAAAAACGCTTGTAGAGACAACAGATGAGCCGCTCTTTTGGTTTAAGCCCGAATGGATTTCCGACATCGAACTTGAATATTATGTTCCGTCTGGAGAGAAAAAAGTGTATAATATAAAGCAATAATTTTATGCTTTTTAGAAAAAAGAAAATACTTTTTGTCGCGACTGAAGCTTCGCCTTACACTAAAGTCGGCGGTTTGGGCGAGGTGATGTATTCTTTGCCTAAAGCATTGGTTGAACTCGGGCACGATGCCCGAGTTTTTATTCCCAAATACGGCAAAATAGACGAAAAAGCGTATGAAATGAAAACCGTGATAGAAAAATTGAACGTTCCTGCCGGAGACGAGCAGGGGCAAACCTTGCTGTGCAATGTGAAAATTCACCGCATAGAAGGCCAGGCGCCGGCGTATTTTTTGGAAAACATGGAATATTATGAAAAGCGCGCGAATGAATACGGCTATTCAGACGACCCGACGCGTTTCGCTCTTTTAAGCAGAGGCGCCATAGAGTTTGTTAAAAATTATGGCGAGTGGACTCCGGACGTGATTAATTTTTCCGATTGGCATACGGGTTTTGGCGCGAATTATTTAGCCACAGAATATAAAAACGACCCAAAGCTTTCAAAAATTGCCACTGTTTTTTCAATTCACAATTTATGCTATCAAGGCAATTTTGACCATCGTTATGTTTCTGATTTGGATTACGACGACGGCAAAAGCCGGATTCCGTCTTTGTTTGACCAGCGGCTGGCTAAATTAAACGGCATGAGAAGAGGAATTATGCACGCGGATATCGTTAACACGGTTTCTGAAAAATACGCGCAGGAAATATTGACAGAGGAATACGGCGAGAAGCTTGACCAGTTGTTAAAAGAGTCGCGCTGGAAATTGTCCGGCGTTCTTAATGGTTTGGACCAGGAATCTTACAATCCGAAAACAGATACTTTTATTTCCCAAAATTACGATGTTTATTCAATTGATAAAAAAAGAGACAATAAAATCGCTTTGCAAAAAGAATTGGGGTTGCCCATTGACCCTGAAATTCCTGTTATTTGCATGGTAACGAGACTGGATTCTCAGAAAGGGCTTGATTTGATTGGCCAGATTATGGAGCCGATTATGGATAATTTGCGCGTACAATTTGTTATTATGGGCGGCGGAGACGGCGGCTATCGGGAATATTTTGAAAAACTTAGAGAAAAATATCCCGCCAGCATAGGCGCGCATCTGATGTTTGATTTTAATCTGCCAAGACTTTTTTTCGCCGGCTCGGATATGATTCTCGTTCCTTCAAGATTTGAGCCGTGCGGTATTGTTCAGCTTGAGGCAATGCGCTATGGAACCGTGCCGATTGTACGAGCGACCGGAGGATTGGCTGACACGGTTGTAAATTTTGACCCTGACAGCAACGAGGGATACGGTTTTGTTTTTGAGAAATATGATTCGCTCGCTTTATACACGCAAATTGTCCGGGCGGTTGAAATACACAAGAATAAAAAAATCTGGAATACTTTGGTTAAAAAAACGATGAGAATGGATTTTTCTTGGAAAGTGTCGGCGGAAAAATACATTGGATTGTATCGCAAAGCCATGCAATTTCATAATTCAACGCAGGCATAATTTTTATGATTTGGGCGAATTTTTTACATATCTACCAGCCTATTGACCAGACAAAAGAAATTTTAACGGCTGTCGCCAATCAAAGTTACCGCCGCCTGTTTTCCGGTTTCCGAAAAATTCCGAAGATGAAATTGACGCTTAATATAAATGCCGCTTTGTCCGAGGCGCTGATTAAAAACGGCTTTGACGATATTGTTGAAGATATAAAAGCGCTGGCAGAGGAAGGGAAGATAGAATTTGCCGAAAGCGCGAAGTACCACGCTTTTCTTCCGCTATTGAGCGAAAAAGAAATTGAAAGGCAGCTTATTATCAATAACCAGGTTAATAAAAAGATTTTCGGAAAAATTTATCAGCCAAAATGCGTTTTTCCGCCAGAGATGGCTTATAGCGAAAAGGTGGTTCGCGTCGCGTCAAAACTTAATTACCCGATTATTCTGCTTGATGAAATAAGTTATAACGGCAAAAATGAGATGGCGCCGTGCGACAAGCTTTTTAAAATTAAAAATTATGACAGCATCGCCGTGTTTAGGCAGAGGCGGATGTCAAATCTTATAATGAGCGGGGTTGTCCGCGACAAGAAATCTTTTTTTGAGGAACTGGGCGAGGAATTTAAAGAAAATAAGTATTTGGTAACCGCGATGGATGGCGAAACATTCGGACATCACAGGCCGGGGCTTGAAGAACTTTTATTTGAAGTTATGTCTTCAACCGCCGCGAACCAGGTTTTTATTTCAGAAATACCGGGCCATTTTGATATTGCCGGAGAAATATCGCTGGTGGAAGCGACATGGGCGGCAAACGAAAACGATATTCAGGAAGGCAAGCAATTTTTTTCATGGAAAGACCCGAAAAACAAAATTCATTTTCTTCAGTGGCAGTTTTTAAATTTCGCGCTTGAGATTTTGGAGAAGCAAAAAATTGGCGCGCCGGAGGCGCGGGAAAAAATGGACCGGGCGCTCGCTTCCGACCAATTTTTTTGGGCGTCAGGCGAGCCGTGGTGGAGCATTGAGATGATTGAAAACGGCGCGTGGAAAATTTTTGACGCGTTAAAAAGCATGCCAACTCTTTCGGGCGCGGACATGGCAAAGGCGCAGGATTTTTATAATCAAATACTTAATGAAGCTTTTACTTGGCAGAGAAAAGGAAAAATAGGCCTTTTGGCTGAAAAATACAAGGAAGATATAAAAATACCTTTTAAAGAAAGGACTCTTGAGGCAGGCAAACCGGAAGTTTATCAGGCGTTTATTGATACGATGAAGAAAAAAATGGAAGAAGCGGCTCAAGAACAGAATTTTGAAAAAGCCATTCTTTGGCGCGACGCGGCATGGAAACTGGAAACAAAAAACGATATTTACGACGCTATTCATGTAACCAATCTTTTAAGACGGGAAGCTGCGCCTGGAGAATTGGAAAAAATAATGGATGAATATAAAGATAAATATAATAAAATAAAATCCGGACAGCCGGAATTGCGCGGGATAAATTAATCAAAAAAAATGAAAGTCTTATTTGTTTCAGGCGAACTGGCGCCATTCGCGAAAGTCGGTGGTTTGGCGGATGTCGCCGCCGCTTTGCCGCCCGCGCTGTTTGAACTGGGCGCGGACATCAGAATAATTATTCCGCGATACGGAATTATAGATTCGGGAAAATATCCGATGGAAAAGATTTTATCCGGAATAGAAGTTGAATTCAAAGGAGAAAAAAATAAAATAAATCTTTTTCAGGCGGTATTGCCGGGCGGCAGCGTCATGGTCTATTTAATTGAAAATGAAAGATATTTAAGCAAGGGTGGTGTTTATTTGAGCGAAGACGCTTCTTCTTGCGGCAACGAAGCGGAATTTGAGCGGTTCGGGTTTTTTACCGTTTCGGTGCTGGAAATATTAAAAAACTTGGAGTGGCAGCCGCAGATTATCCATTGCAATGATTGGCACACGGGCCTTTTGCCGCTTTTGGCGCCTAAAAATTTTAGAACCATAACGACTATACATAATTTGGCTTATCAAGGGCGGTATCGCGAGGAAATAGTTTTAAGCGCGCTTGATAAAGACAAAAAAATTTTTCACCCGAAAGACGGGCATATTATCGCTTTGCGCGAGGCGATTTTAAACTCCGGCCTTATAAATACCGTCAGCTTGGCTTACGCCAAAGAAATTCTTACCGAAGAATTCGGGTGCGGCTTGGAAAAAGATTTGGAAACAAGAAAAAAAGATTTATCCGGCATTCTTAACGGTTTGGACATAAATTTATTTAATCCGGAAACCGATACTGATATTTTTCGCAATTTTTCAGTTAATAATATTTCCGCGCGCGAGGAGAATAAAGCGCGCCTGCAGAAAATTTTAGGCTTTGCCGAAGACAAAAACATTCCTATTTTTGGTTTTGTGGGGCGGCTGACCGAGCAAAAAGGGTTTGATATTCTTATTCCGGCGCTTGAAGAAATGCTTGGAGAAAATACGCAAATTGTTATTTTAGGTTCAGGCGATAAAAATTATGAAGAAAAACTAACGGCTTTTGCGCGAAAAAACTTTGCGGCAAAAATTTCTTTGAATTTCAAATTTGACACGGGATTGGCGCAAAAAATTTACAGCGGCTCTGATTTTTTTCTTGTCCCGAGCCGCTTTGAGCCGTGCGGGCTGATTCAGATGATAGCTATGCGCTACGGCGCCGTTCCGATAGCCCGGCGAACGGGAGGTTTGCGCGACACGGTGATTAATTATATTGAGCCGGACGGCAACGGCATAGTTTTTGAAAAATACGATATTAAAGATTTGCTTGAAGCTCTGAAAAAAGCCATGGAAATTTATCAAGAAAAAGAAAAATTGTTAATCTTGCGGAAGAACGGCATGGCAGTGGATTTTTCTTGGCGCAAATCCGCGATGAAATATTTTGAGCTTTACCAAAAACTGATTTTCACACGATAAAAAACGCTATTTTGCTTTTATTTTTTTGTGCAAAAGCTCAATTGTGATTATTGCAATCGCGATGCCCAGAGCGATAAGCGCTATAAAAGTAAGCACATCCTGCGTTATTAAGGCGTCTCCGGCGTACACGGCAAGAAGCGCGAATGGTAGTTCTGACAGGAAAGTCGCGAGAAAATATTTGCCAAAATGATATTTTATAACGCCGAGCAAATATCCGGCTATTTCGGTGGGCATGGCGATGCGGAACAGCAAAATCAATCCGAATTCCGTTTTTTTGGAAATTTTGCCGCGGTACTGGTCGATTTTTTCAATCGGGATAAATTTTTCCGCGATATTGCGGAGCGCGTACGCGCCTATAAAATAAGCGATGATATCGCCGATAATCCATCCGGCAAGCAAAAGAATTAAAGTTAAAGACCCTCCCCAAATCATAATCGCGGCCGGCACCAAAGCTATGCTGCTGAACAGCGAAAAAATTGCCGAGATAGCGGCGAGCGCTATAAAAATAATGACTCCGGTAACCGGGCGCGCGTCATTATAATCATTCGCGATTGACACTGAATCGTAAAAAATGTTTTGCAATGGCGCGGAATACCAAAACAAAAAAGCCAGAAGTATTACAAGTAAAAAAATAATTACGCGCCTTTTATGCATTATTTTACCAGATATTGTTTCAAATTGTCCACAATATACCTGGAAATTAAAAAATTCCGTTCCACTGATTTTTTGGCCGACCTTCCAAGTTTTTCTCTTGTCTTTTCGTTTTTTAAAAGATAGACAATCCACTCGGCCATTTCTTCGGGCGAAGCGACTAAAATTCCGTTTTTCTTATTTTTAATTTGAAGCCGAGAGCCGCTCGTTACTCTGGCAATTACCGGTTTTCCTTTCCACATTGCCTCGGTTGTTATCAAGCCAAATCCTTCGCGAATGCTCCCTTGAATCATTATCTGGCTTGCCACGCAAAGAGCGTTGATTAAAATATCGTCAGAGATATTTTTTAATTGTTTTGGATTATAAAAAAGATGAATATCGGGGTCTCCCTTCGCGTGTTTTCTTATCCGTTTAAAAGACGAAGCCGCTTCCGGGTCGTCCTGAGCTTCAAAAAATCCCACCTGAACCAATTGAAGATCGGGTATTTTATTTTTAGCCAAATAATAAGCCTGAATTACTCCCGATTGCCCTTTCCATGGGTCAAACCGGGAAACTTGAGCGATAATCGGTTTTGTGGGATTGATGCCGTATTCCGCGATAATTCCTTTTGCCGCTTCCGGACTTATTGATTTGTTTTTATCCGAAAAAGAATCAATGGCCGGATAAATAATTTTAAGTTTTGATTTTTTAATCCACGGCAAAGGCAAAAGATAATCTTTATTGCTCACAATGACAAGGTCGTAATTAGCGATAAAAGGCCTTAAAAATTCAAGCGTTGACGGATTTGGCGATGATAAGTCAATATGAAGACGCAATAAAGAAGAGAAATTATCCGGAATCGCGTTTATCATCGGAAGCGATTGGGGATCGTGGATCACAACAACGCCATTTTTAAATTGCTTTAAAAATTCAGCTAGCTTTTTACCCAGCTCGCGATTTACCGAAAGATAAAATTCTTTCTCTTTGCTGGAAAGAAAACCGGCTTTTCCTTGCAAAAGATTGTGAATTTTTTTTGTAATAACAAAAAATTCGCGCTCCGCCTCAATAACAAGCCAATGGCTTTTAAGCCCCAGTGATTTTTCTATGGGCACTTGGCTTCTTAATATTTCCGCAACTCCGCCTCCGGATTGAGTTGAATTAATATGAATGATTGTTTTTCGTTTTATTTTTTTCGCGAGAGCCAAAGCCCCCCGGTATGTTTCAGGATCCGGCTTTTGATGTTCTTTGACGCTTTTTGAAATTGAATCTAATTTAATTTTTTTAAGATTGGCCATAATTTTTTTAAAAATATCGGCTTGGTTTATTTAATTATATATTATAAACTGAATATATGATAATTTACGGGGTAAATGGGGTAAAAATTATAGGCATAATTATTGTTGCCTATCTGGCAAAAAGATTCAGCAAGGTTTTTATTGAAAAAGCAATCAGAACGGCAGTAACGACCGACCACTTTTTATCAAAAGAAGCGGAGAAGAAAAGAGAAGATACGCTAATTAGAATTTTTTCCGGCGGAATCGGAATAGTAATTTTAGTTATCGCACTGATGATGGTTTTGCAGGAAATTGGAATCGCCATCGGACCGATTTTGGCAGCCGCCGGAATCGCCGGCTTGGCTTTCGGTTTTGGCGGACAGTATCTGATCCGAGACATTATCTCGGGACTTTTTATTATTCTGGAAAATCAATATCGGGTCGGCGACGTGGCTTGTTTTGACGGTACTTGCGGCCTTGTTGAGGATATTAGTTTGAGAATGACCACCTTAAGGGATTTGGACGGCACCGTCCATCATGTTCCTCACGGCGAAATTAAAAAAGTTTCCAATCTTTCAAAATATTTTGCCAGAGTAAATCTCAATATTGGCGTTGCTTACAGTTCGGATTTAGAAAAAGTAATTGAGGTTGTTAATCGAGTCGGCAATGAGCTTGCAGAAGATTCTCAATGGAAAGATTCTATTATCAAGCCGCCGCAATTTCTGCGAGTTGATGATTTTGCTGATTCGGCAATCATCATAAAAATTCTTGGAGAAACAAAACCAATCAAACAATGGGATGTTGCCGGAGAACTTCGCAAGCGGCTCAAAATCGCTTTTGACAAAGAGGGAATAGAGATTCCTTTTCCCCAGCGAGTTACGCGTCAAGCCAAAGATTCTTAAATTTTTTTTAATCGACGAACGTAAGGGCTTTGCCGACTTTGTCGGCGCGGCCGGTTCTGCCGATGCGGTGGATGTAATCTTTGTAGGTGGCTGGAATATCGTAGTTTATCACGTGGCTTACATTCGGTATGTCCAAGCCGCGAGCCGCCACGTCGGTTGCCACAAGAATTTGGCTGCGGTCGCTTTTAAACATGCTAAGCGCGCGCTGGCGGTTCGGCTGATTTTTGTCTCCATGGATAGCCTCTGCCTTGAAACCGCGCCTAATAAGCAATTTAAATAATTCTTCCACTCCATTCTTGGTTCGCCCAAAAATCAGGACTTTGTTGAAATCCGGTTGGCTTAGAAGATTATACAGCGCATCTATTTTTTCTTCGCCTCGTTTGGTTTTCACGACATCCTGGTCAATATTGCGAGGAATTTCGCTGGTTTTAACCAAAATGTTAATCGGCTCGCGCAAAAATTCATTGATAAGCTTATCTATGGCGCTTGTTATAGTCGCCGAGAAAAGCAATGTCTGCCGGGTGTTCGCCATTTTTGACATAATAAATCTCATGTCATCAATAAATCCCATGTCAAGCATTCTATCCGCTTCGTCAAGCACGATTGTTCCAAAGGCGGACAATTTAATCACTTCGCGGTTTGTTAAATCCTTTAATCTTCCGGGAGTTCCTATAACGAAATTATGTGTTTGCCGCAGGCTGGAAATTTGCTGGCGGATTGGCATTCCTCCGACGCAACAAGCGGAAAATATTTTTAATATTCCGCGAAAATCCATAAATTCAGCGTTAATTTGAGAGGCCAGTTCTCTTGTTGGAACAACGATCAGCACTTTTTCGTTCGGGTTGGCTAAAACTTTGTTAATCAGCGGTATAAGAAAAGCGGCGGTTTTGCCGGTTCCGGTATTCGCGACGCCGACAACATCAGACCCGTTTAATACCAGCGGGATAACCTTGTCTTGAATCGGAGTCGGGGAAACATATCCTTTTTTGGAAATATTTTTCTTAAGATGGTCATTAATCAAAAAGTCAACGAATTGATATTCGGACTCGTACGGTTTTATATCCGTAACAGGCTGCGCTTTGCAAACAAAGCGGGAAATGCTTATTGGCTGGCTGTTGTTGCGGTAATTGTTACCGCGTTTTCCGAATCCTGCGCCGCGGCGGAAATTCGGCTTGCCGAAGTTCGGCTTGCCAAAGCTAGAGCTTCGGCCGTAATTTTTTTTAAACATATTTTGCTTCTAGTCTTTATAATAAACGTAAGACGACTAGGACACTCTTAAGTTTCAATAAAGACCGCTAAAACGAAGCCCTATATGTTTAAGGGCAACTCCTTAAACAGAAACTAATGAGATATAACTTACTATTAAAGTATATAACTATTATTTTTTATTGTCAACCCTGCCACGTTGTCGCGCCAGCACTAATACTTCTGCTTAATAATTTCGCGCAATATTTTTTCAACGCGGCTGATGCTTTCATCGTCTATCACGGAAATCGGAATCGTTTCTTTGCCGATTTTTTTTAATTCGCCAAGTTTTTGGGCAACTTCATTTTGAGCCAGCAAATCCGATTTGCTTAAAAAAATATATTCCGTTTTGTCCAGTAATTCTTTATTGTACGCGCCAAGCTCATTCCTGATAATTTGATAATCTTTTGCCGAGTCGGGCGATTCAGCGGAAATAAAATGGAAGAGCGCTTTTGTGCGTTCAACGTGGCGCAAAAATTTAATGCCAAGCCCTTTGTTGTTTGAAGCCCCTTCAATCAGTCCGGGAATGTCGGCTAAAATTAATTCATAATAGACGCCGAGATTCGGGTCAAGGGTTGTGAAGGGATAATTAGCCACTTTGCTTTTGGCGTTAGTCAGCTTGTTCAGCAGGCTTGATTTGCCGACATTCGGCAAGCCGACAAAACCAACATCGGCGATTAATTTTAACTCCAGCCTTAATTCGCATTCTTCACCAAGCAATCCTTCCTGAAATTCCCTCGGGCTCGTATTAATTGACGAACGAAATTTAAAATTGCCTTTTCCGCCTCGTCCGCCTTTGGCCACGAGCAATCGCTCGCCGATAGAAATGATTTCAAAATTTTTATTGGACGACAAATTATGAATTACCGTGCCAATTGGCACTTTTAAAATCAAATCTTTGCCATCCGCTCCGTCATTAAGCTGGTTTTTCCCGTTTTCTCCGCTTTCCGCGGCCAGTTCTTTTTTATAGCGAAATTGAATAAGCGCGCCAAGGTCGGGCGCGCCTTCAAGATAAGCGTTGCCGCCATTGCCGCCGTTCGCGCCGGTCGGGCCGAGGTTCATCTTTGTGTTATTAAACGCCACAGCGCCGTTGCCGCCACTGCCGGCTTTTACTTTAATTTTTACATCGTCAATAAGCATCTTTATACAATAGCACTAATTTGCCTATTTGCATTCGTTCCAGCGGCATGCCCGGTGCTCCAGCAGATTTGCAGATTGTAACCGCCGGTCGGACCGTCCAAATCAATGATTTCTCCGGCGAAAAACAGATTGCTGATTATTTTAGACCGCATTGTTTTTGAATCAATTTCTTTCAGATCAACTCCTCCGCTTGTCACTATCGCCCGGCTAAAGCCGACAGAGCGCTTAGCGGTTAATTTTAAGCCCTTCAGCGCGCCAATAAGTTTTTTGCGCTCTTCTTTTGTTATGGAGTTCAATTTTTTGTCAGGGCTTATTTCAGCAAACCGCGCGACCAAATCGCATAATTTTTGCGGAAGAAGTTCGGGCAAATAATTTTTAAAGTTTCTGTTTCCCTTAAAGTCTCTTTGCAATCTTTTGTCCAGCGTTAAGATGTCTAAAGCCGGCTTAAGGTCAATTTTTAAAATTACTTCTCCTGCCGCGAGCAACTCTCCTATTTTTTTGCTCAAATCAAGAATTATCGGCCCGCTTAAGCCAAAATGAGTAAACAGCATCTCTCCAAACCTTGAATCCTGTTTTTTGTTATTTTGGAAAAGCGCGACACCGACATTTTTTAAGCTCAAACCCTGGACATCTTTAACCCAATTTTCTTCGGTTTCAATCGGCGCCAGCGCCGGCGCCGGATTTATAATTTTATGCCCCATTTCTCGCGCCCATTCATATCCGTCTCCGGTAGAGCCGGTTTTGGGATAAGATTTTCCGCCGGTGCATAAAACAAATGATCGCGCGCTTATTTCCCCGTTTTTTAATTTTACGCTTTCAATTTTGCCTTTTTTGGCATTAAAACCGGCAATTTCTTGGCCAAGCGACAGCTTAACTTTATTTTTTTTTAAATATTCCAATAAAACATCAAGAACATCGCGCGCGTTGTCCGAGGCGGGGAAAATCCGTTTGCCTCTTTCCGTTTTTGTCCGCAGGCCTTTTTCTTCAAAAAATTTTACGGTTTCTTCCGGGCCGAAAACGGAAAGCGCGGATAAAAGAAACTGCCCTTTTTTTCCTAATTTTTCAACGAATTTTTTATCATTAAATTCCGCTTGGGAAATATTGCATCGGCCGCCGCCAGTCATTAAAAGTTTTTTTCCGAGACTGCGGTTTTTTTCAATCAAAACAACTTTGGCGCCAAGTTCAGCCGCTCTGCCAGCCGCCATTATGCCGGCCGGCCCGCCGCCGATAACAGCCACGTCAAAAAATTTTTCTTGAGTTTCTCCCACGTTTTTATTTTTTAATAAATTTTTGAGTTATTTTGACAGCCAAAATTATAAAAGCCGCCCCCGCGATGTTTAGAAACATATCTTCAACAGTATCCGGGCCGTCGCCTAAAGCCATTGGAAAACCGAAATAAAATTTATCAATTAAAAATTCCCAGAATTCATATAAAAAGCCCAAAAATGAAACGAGAAGGATAGTATGAAAAGCGGATTTTTTAAAAATAGCGATTATTAAAATAGCCGCGGTCGCCCCTTCCGTAAAATGCATACAGCGATCCCACCACATGATTTGCGAGTAAAATCCGAAAATATCGGAAAAAGCGTCAAGAGTTACGCCGATTAGGGCAGCAAAATAAACAAAACCGGAAAGAGATTCATAAAAATAATGATAAATTTCCAAAGCCAGCCAAACTAAAAAGGCGGTTCCGATTAACCCCAGCCAGCTGAAATCCAAAGTAAAAGACAAAACGCCAGCCCAATTTAGCGTCTCAAAACCAATCAAAGCCAAAAAACCGAATCGAGCGGAATAAATCAAAAATTTATTCATAAATTCATTTTAGCACATTTTTTCGCAAAATCAGATATAATGGAATAATGTTGAACGAGCAAAAACTCATCGCTGATTATCTGAACGGAGACGAGCGGTCGTTGGAAATTTTGATACACCAATATATAAAACCGATATACAGTTTTGCGCATAAATACGCGGGAAACGCGCAGGACGCGGAAGATATTACGCAGGAAGTTTTTGTCAAAGTTTGGCGCAATTTGAAAAAGTTTGACCCCAAAAAAAGTTTTAAGGCCTGGATTTTTACTATCGCCAAAAATACTTGCATTGACTGGCGGAAGAAAAAGCGAGCCGCGCCGTTTTCCGCGTTTGATGGCGCGGAAGGGAATAACGTTATCACTGATACGCTCGCCGATCTCGCGCCTCTGCCGAATGAAATTTTTGAACGAGCCGGCGCGGCGCAAGCGCTTACGTCGGCAATAAAGAAATTATCGCCTAAATATCGCAAGGTGTTATTTCTTCGTTATAATGGCTGCTTCAACTTTCGAGAAATCGCCGAATCTATCGGCGAGTCGCTCAATACCGTAAAATCTCGGCACAGGAGGGCTATTTTTATGCTCAAAAAAACGCTTTCCGAATTCTAACGCACCAAAACGCGCCCCTTTGTCGTATTAGTAAATATATGCCTTACGAATTAAAGGAGCCGCCGGCAGGACTTTTTGGCCGAATAATCCTTGCTATTAAACGGGAGCGGGAATTGCGGCAAACAAGAAAATTGATGTTTGGTTTTGCCGGCCTTTTGGTTTTTTCTTTTGTCGCGGTTCCTGTTTCCGCGATATTGCTCGCGGCTCAAGCGGAAAATTCCGGGATTCTTTATTTTCTTTCCGCCATGGCAAGCGACTTTGGAATTTTTCTTGCCATGTGGCAGGATTTTGGTTTTGCCATTCTTGAATCATTGCCGCTCGCGGGCATGTTAGCTTTCGCGATAAGTATTGGAATATCCGTTTTTACTCTACGGCTGTTTCTTCACAGAAAAAGATTATTAGTGGGATATTTAACGCAGAGTTTTGCTTAATAGATAATTATTATTAATTTAATTTTAATAAAAATATATGGCTGAAGAAAAAAATAATAAAAAATTCTTAAAAAAAATCTTTGAGAATCCCGACGCGCTTAAACGGGTTGTTATCGGCTCGGTTGGTTTTGCGGTTGCTATTTTAATATTTGGCGCTGGCATGGCTGTTGGCGGAATGAAGGCGAAATTTTCTTATCGCTGGGCTGAAAACTATCATAAAAACTTTGGCGGGCCAAAAGGCGGGTTTCTTAGAGATTGGCGAAATACGCCTCTTATGCCCGAAGATTTTATTGATGGACATGGCGCGTTCGGAGAAATTATTGAAATCAATCCTTCAGGTTTTGTTATCAAGGGACGAGAAAATGTAGAAAAAGTAATAGTTGCCACAGAAAACACCGTAGTAAAAAGCGGCAAAGAGACAATAACGGATGGACTTAAAGTCGGCGATAGCGTTACAATTATCGGCTCCCCGAACGAACAGGGACAGATAGAAGCCAAGCTTATACGCGTTTTTGACGAAGAAAATGGCGCGAGACGTCCTTTGCCAAAACGTTAAGAATTTTTTTTGAGAAATAGTTTTTTAATTAAACCAAATGGAAAAAATCAAAAGTATCGCCCCCAAAATATTTAAAAGTATAGTTAGCCACAAAATTATGTCCGCCGTGATTTTTGTTTTGATTGCCGGCGGCGGATATTATAGCTATAAAGTTATTTTTGGATCAAGCCAAACCGTTAGTTACGTTACGGCCGCCGTTGAAAAAGGAACACTGATTACTTCTATTAGCGGAAGCGGACAGGTTTCGGCAACGAATCAAGTAGATATCAAACCGAAGACTAGCGGAGAAATTATGGCTGTGTATGTTGTCGCCGGACAAGAAGTCAAAGCCGGCGCGCTCTTCGCCGCTATAGACGCGACAGATGCCACGCGCGCTGTTCGGGACGCTGAAACAAGTTTGGAAACCGCCAAATTGGAAATGGACAAACTTCTTCAGCCGGCGGATGAATTGACTTTGTTGCAATCTGAAAATTCACTGATTCAAGCGCGCGAGTCAAAACAAAATTCCGAAGAAAATCTCAAAAAAGCGCGCGAGGACGGATTTAACGCTGTTTCTAATGTTTTCCTTAATTTGCCGTCAATTATGTCCGGGCTTTATGACATAATGTATTCCACGAACACCGGATTGGGAGGGGCATCTCAATGGAATATAGACTATTACGCCGGAGAAGCCGGAAGGCATGACGAGCAAGCGTATCAATATAAAGCCGACGCAGACACGAAATACCATGAGGCGCGAAGCGCTTACGATAGAAATTTCCAAGACTACAAAACAACCAGCCGATTTTCAGATGACGCTACAATAGAATCGCTAATCAATCAAACATACGAAACGATAAGAAAAATCGCTGAAGCGACAAAAAGCGACAATAATTTAATCCAATTTTACGAAGATAAAATGATTGAGCATAATTTAAAGCCGGCGTCGCAAGCGAACGCGCATCTTTCAACATTGAGTTCTTACACCGCTTCAACTAACGGTTATCTTTCAAGCATTCTTTCCGCCAGAAATTCCATCCAGGATTCTAAAAACGCGATAACAAGCGCTGAGCGATCAATCGCGGAAAAAACTTTATCGTTTAAAAAAACAAAATCCGGTCCGGATGAGCTTGATATCCGCGCGAAAAAAATCGCCATTCAGCAAAAAGAAGACGCTTTATCAGCGGCAAAACAAACGTTAGCCGATTGCTATATTCGCGCTCCGTTTGACGGAATTATCGCCAAGGTGAGCGTCAAAAAAGGAGATTCAGCGTCATCAGGAACGGCTGCCGTTACTATTATTACCAAACAAAAACTTGCTGAAATTTCCCTCAACGAAGTTGATATCGCCAAAATAAATTCTTCAGCCGGCAAAAAACAAAAAGCCACTCTTGTTTTTGACGCAATTGATAATTTTTCTATCGCCGGAGAAGTAGTGGAAGTGGATGCGGTGGGAACCGCGTCCCAAGGCGTAGTTACTTATAATGTTAAAATTGAACTTCAGACGCAGGACGACCGCGTAAAACCGGGCATGAGCGTGAGCGCCGCCATTATCACTGACATCAGGCAAAATGTTCTGATGGCGCCAAATTCCGCCATCAAACAACAAGGCGAAACATCATACGTGGAAATTTTGGAAAACGGAATTTTAAAGCAGCAAATTGTTGAGACAGGCCTTTCCAATGACACAATGACCGAAATTACAAGCGGCCTGGCTGAAGGCCAGCAAATAGTAACGCAGACCATTAATAGTTCTTCAGTTTCTTCCGCAACGACAAACGCGCAAGGCGGCTCTGGCGTCCGTATCCCCGGATTGGGCGGAATGGGGCGATAAAAATACTTGTAGCGAGTTTATCAAAATATGATTAAATGCGAAAATATCACAAAAATTTACAAGAATGGGGAGACGGAAACGGCAGTGCTTAAAAAAGTTTCCTTTGAAATCTCCGACGGGGAATTTGTCGCCATAATGGGACCGTCCGGCTCCGGCAAATCAACGTTAATGCATATTTTAGGATGTTTGGATACTCCGACGAGCGGAGCGTATACGCTTGACGGACAAGATGTTTCAAAAATGTCGGATGACGAATTAGCGGATATCAGAAAAGACAAAATTGGATTTGTTTTCCAGTCTTACAATCTTTTGCCGCGCGCGACAGCTATCCGTAATGTTATACTCCCTTTGATTTATATCGGAGAAAATAAAGAAATGCGAGAGCAAAAAGCCAAACAGGCATTGCTTGACGCCGGCCTGGCTGAAGATCGATGGAATTATCTTTCCAACCAGCTTTCAGGCGGACAAATGCAGAGAGTCGCTATCGCGCGGGCGCTTGTGAATAATCCGATAATAATCTTAGCCGACGAGCCAACCGGCAATCTTGATACTAAGACCGGCGAAATAGTTTTAAGCACTTTCCAGCAATTAAACAAAGAGCTTGGGCGCACAATCGTATTAATCACGCATGAACTTTATGTGGCTGAACATGCAGGCCGCATCATCCATATAAAAGACGGCGGAATAATCGCGGATGAGAAAAATAAAGAGCGCAGAATAGCAAATCATAATATTTAATAAAATGACTTTAAGCGATTTAATTCAGGAAACATTTTCAGCGATAATTGTGAACAAAGCGAGATCCGGACTCACCATTCTCGGCATTATAATCGGCATTGGCTCGGTTATCGCAATGATATCCATCGGACAAGGGGCGCAAAATTCAATTGAAGCCAGCATCCAATCCATTGGCTCCAATTTAATACTTATAATGCCGGGCGCTCAGAGAGGCGCAGGCGTCCAGGTGAGCGCCGGCCGAGGTTCGGCCACGACATTGACACAAGCCGACGCCGACACCATTGAAAAAGAAATAACTCTTGCCAAAGCGATCGCGCCTGAAATTTCAAAACGATATCAGATAACCGCCAAAGGGAAAAATACAAATACGCAAGTGATTGGCACTGTTGGAAGCTATCCGCAAGTCCGCAACATACAAATAGATACCGGCTCTTTCATTTCCGATCAAAATATCAGAAGTATTTCAAAAGTGGCTGTGCTCGGACCGACAACCAGAGACGATTTGTTCGGCCAAGGCGTTGATCCAATCGGCCAGTCCATTCGCGTAAACAAAATTGATTTTAAAATAATCGGTGTGACAAAAGCGAAAGGCGGTTCCGGATTCAGTAATCAAGACGACATAATTTTTATTCCGATTTCCACCGCCCAGCGTTTTTTGGCCGGCAACGATTCCGTAACAACCATCAGCGTTGAAGCAAGCGACCAAAATTCAATGGCGCAGATTCAACAACAGATAACCGCTTTGCTTTTGCAAAGGCATAATATTTCCGATGCGCAACTCGCGGATTTTCAGATATTAAATCAGCAAGACATAGTGCAAACCGCGTCTTCTGTAACGGACACTTTTACCATTCTTCTTGCTTCCATAGCCGGCATTTCCCTTATTGTCGGCGGCATTGGAATTATGAACATGATGCTTACTAATGTTACGGAACGCACCCGAGAAATCGGTTTGCGCAAAGCCATCGGTGCGAAAAGAAAAGATATCAGCCTGCAATTTTTAACAGAATCAGTGATGCTGACTTTTTTCGGCGGCGCGGCAGGGATTCTTTTAGGATGGATTCTCGCTTGGGGCGTGGCGCAATTCGCCGGCATACCGACCAGTATCTCATTTTTTTCCGTCTTGCTGGCGTTCGGAGTATCAGCCGCGATCGGAATAATTTTTGGATATTATCCGGCGCGGAGAGCGGCAGGATTAAATCCCATAGAAGCGTTAAGGTATGAATAAATTATTAAAGGTCAAATAAATTAAAATTAAAATTAAAAATTAATAAAAAATATGAACAATAAAATTATCGCAATTATAGTGGGAGTGATACTTGTAGGAGGGAGTTCGTTTTACGCCGGAATGAAATACGGGCAAAGCAATCCATTAAACCTAAAGCAAGGGAATTTCTCCGCCCAAGGCGGACAAAACTTGACGCCTGAACAGCGCCAGCAAAGAGCGCGGGAATTCGGCGGAACGGCTGGAATTGGAACGCGCGCAGGCCGAGCCGGAGCCGGTTTTATCGGCGGCGAGATTATTTCCAAAGATGATAAAAGTATCACGCTTAAACTTCAAGACGGGGGGTCAAAAATCGTATTCTTGTCCGATTCTACGGAAATCGCGAAATCCGATGAAGGCGTTTTAAGCGATCTTGAAATCGGCAAAAATATCACCGTGAACGGCGCAGTTAATTCAGACGGAAGCGTTACCGCGCAAACAATCCAAATCCGCCCGGCAAAATAAACAAGAGGCCTTTTTTAAGAAATTTTTCTTAGACGGATATTTTTGGGAGTTACTTCCAGGTATTCGTCATCGCGCATTATTTCCAATCCTCTTTCTAAAGTGAGCTTAAACGGGGGAGTAAGAGTAATGGCTTCATCAGAGCCGCTGGCGCGCATATTCGTAAGCTGTTTGCCTTTGGTGGGATTAACTCTCATATCCTCGCCTTTTGAAGTATTGCCTATTACCATGCCGTCATAAACTTCCGTTCCGGCGCCAATATAAAGAGTTCCCCTTGTCTGCAAATTAAATAAAGAGAAACCAAGAGCTTTGCCATTGGCCATGGAGATCATGGAGCCGACTGTCTGCCTTTCAATATCTCCGGCAAAAGGCCTAAAGCCGATTACTCTGCTGCAAATTATTCCTTCTCCTTTTGTGTCTATTGTAAAATCTCCGCGATATCCCAACAGCCCCCTTGTCGGCGCCTCAAAAATAATTCTGGTGTGATTTTGCTCCGGATGCATATCAATCATAATGCCTTTTCTTTTTGCCAGTTTTTCTATAACCGTTCCTACCATTTGGGCGGGGACGTCAACAATAACTTCTTCAAACGGCTCCAGTTTAATCCCGTCAATATCTTTAAAAATAACTTGCGGCTGGGAAACTTGCAGTTCATATCCTTCGCGCCTCATATTTTCCAGAAGTATGGCGATATGCAATTCTCCGCGCCCGTAGACCTTAAAATAATCATTGGGCGAAAAATCTATTTTAAGGCCGACATTCACATTCAATTCTTTTTCAAGCCGTTCTTTTATCTGCCGGCTGGTGACAAATTTTCCGTCTCTTCCGGCAAAAGGAGAACTATTAACTAAAAAATTAAGCGAAATCGTCGGTTCGTCCACATTAATCGCGGGCAAGGCTTCTTGCGAAGCATCGCTACAAACAGTTTCTCCGATATAAATATCCGTTATCCCGGCAATCATCACTATGTCTCCGGCGCTGGCTTCTTGAATTTCTTTTTTATTAAGTCCGTGAAAAGTAAAGATTTTTGTTATTTTGCCGGCCCTTGTTTCGCCAGTCGCTTTTTTTAAAAAAACGCTGCTGCCTGTTTTAAGAACGCCTTCATATATTCTGCCGATTGCCAAACGCCCCAAAAAATTATCATAAGCGAGATTAAACGGCTGGAATCTTAGCGGTTTTTGATTCAAGGCGTCCGAAGAGGCGACTGGAATTTTTTTTAAAATAATGTCCAGAAGCGGAGTTAAATCATTTGATTTGTCCGATAAATTCGTTTTGGCGATGCCGCTTTTGGCTATCGCGTATATCGTTGGAAAATTCAACTGCTCTTCATCGGCGCCAAGGTCCATAAAAAGCTCCATAATTTTTTCGTGCGTCCAATCCGGCCTGGCCGCCGGCTTGTCTATTTTATTTATTACGACAATCGGTTTTAACCCAAGCTCTAAAGATTTTTTCAAAACAAATTTTGTCTGGGGCATCGGCCCCTCTTGCGCGTCAACCACTAAAATTACAGAATCAATGGAACGCAAAACGCGCTCCACTTCAGAGCCGAAATCCGCGTGGCCCGGAGTGTCAACAATATTTATTTTCGTTCCCAGATAATCAACAGAAGTGTTTTTTGAATAAATAGTAATGCCGCGCTCTTGTTCCAGAGCGTTGCTGTCCATACTTACTCCTTCGCCGGCCATTCCGGTCTGGCGCATAAGCGTGTCAGTGAGAGCTGTTTTGCCATGGTCAACGTGGGCAATAATCGCGATATTTCTAATTTCCATAAATTTCCAAATTAAATGTTCCCCGATTCCGCAGGGAACAAAACACATAATTGGGTAAGTTTAGAACCCCGGATTCGGATTTAATCTTTCGTAGATTTCGCTTGTTAATTTTCTGAATAATTCGCGTTTTTTCCAAAATGAATTACTTTCTGAAAAATTTTCGTTTCTAATTTTATTCAAATCTTGGATTACCATATATCTCGCGTGCCCCAAATCAACATTTGATTTGATGCCGGCGTCTTCCAATCCTTGATAAATCTGTTTCAAACAGCTGTATTTGCTTGGAATTTTCAGTTCTTGATTTGGTTTTATTTTAGATGAAAGGCTATTGGAAAGAGACGAATTCAATTCAATATGCTCGATAAAATCGTGGATTGCCACAAAAAAAGCGAAACTCGCGGGCGTTTTTAAGACCTTTTGAAATTTTTCATCCAGATCACTTTTTACTTTTTCCAGTAACTTCATTATCTATATGATATCACAATTGATAGCATAAGTCTATACGAAGATAAGATTTAACGACAAACCGCTCCGATACGTATCGGAGCGGTTTACGACAATTGTGTTTTTGCTTTAAGCGCGCGACACGTTTGTGGCACTCGGGCCCTTTTCACCATTCACGACTTCGAAAGTAACAGCGTCACCTTCCTTAAGTTCGTCAAATGTCACCCCATTCAATTCATTGGAATGGAAGAAAAGATCCTTTGTTTCGCCTTCACGGGCAATGAATCCAAATCCTTTTGCCGTGACGAGCGTTTTGATAGTTCCGTTCATTTGTTTATTTGATTATTTTTTTACCTAGAAACCCGACTCCGTCTCTTTGATGTTTTTAAGGATATCAAAAAAATAAGAGTTTGTCAAATTTAGAGCTCTTCTTGTTTCTGATTCGTTCATAGAATTATTTTTTACGGCTGGAAGATTTCTTCGGGCAAGAAACGAACCTGCTGGATTTCGGAAAATTGTTTGGCCGTTGCTTCGATCTGAAACCAAAGAATCCCCACCCGACAGGAACCGCCGACCGTTCTATTTTTAGAATCATCAAACTCAAGCGTTAATAAACCGTTTTTCAATGATGCCCCTTTTAAGGAAAGCCCTTCTAATGGATATTCGGTATCAATCCCTTGAGCCCGCTCCTTTTCGGTGAGTTTGCCCAAAAGCAAAAGTTTAATGGCGTCTTGGATCGGCGTTTGAGTGATCGGAATTTTTCTTTCAACCGGCGTCAATCCATTCCTACTGCAAGCAGTATTGCCAAATTCATCTCTGTCCAGTTCATAATTGTAATAATACAGCTTTATTGTTCTTGTTTCCGGACAAAGCGCAAAATCGCAATTCGGCGGCACTCTGCCGACATAAGAACCGTCGGAGCAAAGTCTTGCCTCCATTGTGCAGGCAACCGTCATTTCCTGATTAAGAGTCCAAATTGAATAATTAAGATAACCGGCGAAGCTCACCCAAAGAATATACGGCAGAAGAAGAAATGCCGCCGGCTTTGAGATTTTATAAAACACCGCAATTGTCCAGACAATCGCCAGCCAGAGGAGGGTTATGTTAACAAAAGCCCAGCCGGGACTTTGGAGGCCAAAGAAAATAATTGACCAAATTGCGTTTAAGAAAAGCTGTGAGAAAAATAGGATGCCGCCCCTCCTTCGCTCCTTCGGAGCTACGGAAGGGTCACTTTTCCAAACGAGGAAAAGTGAAATACCCATCAACGCGTACAACATTATCCAAACCGGAGAGAAAATCCAACTGGGCGGCTGAAGAAAAGGTTTTTCCAGAGAAGCGTACCAAGTTGAGGAAACCGCCGGGCTGGTAAAAAATGCTCCGCCAATTCCGACAACCTCGCAAACAACAATGGCGATAATCAGTCTAAAAACATTATTAATTTTCATATACATATAATATTTTATCTTAAATTTTATTAACCCTGTTTTTAAACCAGCTCGCCAGATACAAAATTCCAATCAAAACCGCCGGGCCGGATATGCTAACGTACCAACTCCAATGGCGATGCAAGCCGACCAAACAAATATATGCCAAAGCGATTGCAAAATATACAATCGCCCCAAACAAATCGCGCTTCCAAGCGATAATCGTAATAAAAATCAAAACGAACGAAGGGATTAAATGCATAAAAAGCGCCAACAAAACCTTCCATCCGTTATTTCCATCAAAAACATCCAGCGCGAACATTGAGATGAATAAAATAAAGGCGATGCTTAAAATTCTTGGCGTCCAATATATAAATCTGTTAATCTTTTTTTCCATATGGCGATAAAAAGTTATATGTTTAAATAAGTGATAGTCAGTTGCAAGACGGTCGCGAACGAGACCCAAAGCAAATAGGGAATTTGAATATACGCGAATACCAATTGTATGTGTCCATATGATTTTATTTTAGCATTTATTTAGATTATAAAAAACAATCGCAATTTTTGTGTTTCAAGATTATTTTTTGCTCCGCTTTCGTGTTTACGAATTGGTTT
The DNA here is from genome assembly GCA_018895015.1 of Patescibacteria group bacterium. Lineage (GTDB taxonomy): Bacteria > Patescibacteriota > Minisyncoccia > UBA9983 > UBA9983 > JAHIOX01. Next base: position 29,713 of record JAHIOX010000021.1, read on the forward strand.
TGTTTTAATTTGCCTAAAGCTTTCTTTTTGTCCAGAGGCGAATTATGTTTGTAATTTCTTTTGTCTATTTCTTTAATCAATTGTTCGTGTCTTAAATACAAAGCTTTATTTTTCCCGACCCATCGTTTTGTCTCCGGATGGTTCCGATATCCTTTTTTGCCATTAGTTAAAATGCTCCAGATGGCGTGGAGTTCTCTATGTTCGCCAAACAAATGTTTATTGCACAATTTTTCCGGATTTATATCCCAAATACGCATAGTTTTTCTGTATGCTAGCATATCTTTTGAAAATCGGAAGCATGTCTCGTTGGAAGCTAAAGGCTTTCCTAGTCAAGGGCGGGTAGGCGTGCCGCTTAAATTTTAACTCAACAACTGTTTTTCAAACACCTCTTCAAATTTTTCACGCAAAGCACTATTCAATTGTCCTTCGTTAAAGAAAGGCAAACCAATCAAGCGAAAATCCTTATCCTCGATCTTAAAAGTATCGAAATCTAATTTATGATTTTTTTCAATTTCTAACAAAAAATCTTCTTTCCATTTATCATATAAGATCAGGTGTTCGCCTTTTGGCTCAACAAAAATCTGATACATAACTTCTTGTTTTGTCTTCTTTTCGGTCAAAAACAAAACGAAATCTGGATAAAACGGCTCGCCATTTTCAAAGCTGTAGATTTTAAAAAACTGCTCATTGCGAAGCAATGCGATGTCTTGGTATTTTTTCTTTAACTTTGTTATTGCCTCATCAATAAAGCGCAAAAATGATTCTTCTTCACTCGTTCCCCAGATTTCGTTTTGAGCAAACCATTCACGCGTTCCAAAATCAAAATCCCGCATATTTTGCGCTCGCGGACTTTCGCTATCCAGTTGTAGCACCTTGTTATTTTCAAATATCTTTTGGATCAAATAAGCTTTGAATTCCTTTGTTCCGTAGTATTCCTTTTTCTCTTTGCCGGCGATTTCCAACACTTTATCAATCACAAATCCGGCAATATTCAATTTTTCAATCTGCAAAAGATTTTCAACTTGTTCGCTTGTGCCTTTCACCTTAATTTTTATTCCGCCAAGATATTTTTCATTTGAAATAAAATCTTTTGCGGATTCTATATTGCCGAATATCTTTTTTAGTTCATCAAATCGTCCGGCAGGTATTTTCGCCAAAGCGGTGCGTACAATATGCATACCCAAATCAGCAATTTTATAATCCCGAATTTCTATTTTTGCCTTTACTCCGGCGCCAGCACCAGCGACAAACAAATCTTTTTCTATCGCTTCTCGCGTTGGCAGTTGAAAGATGTTTATTTCAGCATTGTGGTCAAATTCCGCTTTGGCGTCCGAGAGTGCAAAAACATTCTTTCCCAAATTTTCTTTGCGAGAATTTAAGAAAATATAGCCTTTCTTCCAAAAATCGCTGTTCTTAAAATTATCTTTTATTTTTATTTCTTTTTTTATTGTTCGCTCTGGCACAATACCTTCTCTTACCAACACCTTAGTTAATTCACTGATATAATCCGGATTATGCATTGAGTGATAATATAATTGTTCTAAAACGCGCAATTCATTTTCTTGATCAGTATCAAATTTCCTACTGTAAGCATCCGTAAATTCGCCGAGCGTAAAAGGACAATATCTCGCGCCCCTACCAATTAACTGCGCTTCCTGCACTGTAGTTTTTCCCGGCTTTCTTTCCTTTCCTGTTTTTGATTTATACTCGCTTCTCGTGTCATAAAGCCGGACAATATCAAAAAGATTCAAAACATCCCAACCCTCATTCAATTTTTCTGTCGCAAAAATAGCGCGGATTTCATTGCTTTGGTCTTCCAATGAATTAAGTAAAATTTGTTTTTGCTCTAAATCTCTATCTTCATCAACCGTTAAGCATTTTTCCGGCGCAAAATCGCTTTTAATTTCTGCCACTAAATCTGCCAAAGATATTTTTTGCTCTTTGAAAAATTGAAATGCTTTTTGCAATGTCGCGTCTTTTATTGCTGTCTGCTGTTTTAGGTGTTTTTCGCCAAGTTCGGAAATAAGTTTATGAAATGACTCTTTGAATTCATTTGACAAAACTATCATCGGGTTTGACCCTTCCAATTTAGATTTATCTTTTGGAGGATTAACCTGATTAGCTTTAAACATTACCACCGGCTTTAGCGCGATTTTATACTTTTCTGCCACCTTACGGCGATATTGCGAAATAATCACCGCCGAAAGCGCGCGTTCCATAATCGGCGCGTTTATCTGCAAAGTTCGCACATCCTTTGAAAATCCGTCCATGCGATATTCTTTCAGATCATAACGATAAATCGCTTTGTCTTTGTATTTTTCTAAAATTTCAGGATATTCCTGTTCAAGCCGAGCCGTTGCCGTAAATTCTAAAAGCACATTATCCTTTTGGCTGTTGGAGTTCAAAATCCGCATTACTGTATTTTCCCAGTTTCGGCGGTCTTCTTCTTCGGTCTTGCTTATTTTGCTATTTGTTTCCGCCGATAGGTTGTGCGCCTCATCTGCAATTAAAACAATTTTCTTGTCCGCAAAATCTTCATAAGTTAAAACATTTTCGCGAGCGAAATTAAAGCGAGAATGCAAAAGCGCGGTGGTAGAAAAAATAATGTTTATATCGTCATCATTTACCCCTTCAAAATTATCCGCTTCTTTGATTTTTATTTCCTGTCCGCCAAGCGTGATTTTGTCAGCAAATAAATATTTTTTAGAATTCGGATCAAGAAAATTGGCTTTGGTCTTTTGAATAATGTTGCCAAGACGAGTAAAGAAAATAAAATTGCGGTAGCCCTTTTGATAAAAATACAAAAGATTGGCGGCCATTATGAGCGTTTTACCCGAACCGGTCGCCATATTAAACATCAAGTGAATTGGTTTGAGTTTTTGGTGATATTCTTCGCAATAGTAATAAAATCGTCCCAACGCTTCTTTTTGATATTCTCGCACCGAAAA
>JAHIOX010000022.1 GCA_018895015.1 Patescibacteria group bacterium
CAGATACTTCGCAAGGCAATGAGGAAACTGAGTCATCCTGTGAGAGTAAAAGTATTTTGGTGGTGTGCCGTAGACAAGCGTATTGCGGTATTAGAAGAAGATAACAAGAACCTGACGGAGGAAATTGCGAAGCTGAAAGAGATAATCGAAAGGAGGTGAATTTAAGCCTGCGGTTTGACTGATTTATTCGGTCAAGCCGCAGGCATTTTTATTTTGATTATTTTGGCGCTATCACACAACTCGCGCTATAGCGTAAAGTTTGCGCTATTTTGGAAATTGGAAAAATAAAATCTTGCGATTGGCAAGCGATAGCATCTATCTTGCAAGATTTGAAATTAGCAAATTTTTTAGACATTCATTTTTACTTTGAATTTTGAGAATTTTGCAACCCGAATTAGGGTATGTTAATATAAAAATAATGAAGATAATTCTATTGCAAGATGTGGTAAATGTGGGCAAAAAATACGAGGTGAAAAATGTAAGCGACGGATTTGCGCGCAATTTTTTGATTCCGCGCAAATTAGCTAAAATCGCCACTACGCAAACAATTCAAGAAATTGAACTAACAAAAAAACATGGGCTAAAAGAAAAAGAAATACAAAAAAACTTGCTTGAAAAAAATATGGAGAGTCTGCAAAATTTGAAAATTTCAACAAAAGAAAAGGCGAATGAAAAAGGACATTTGTTCGCGTCTATTGACGCCAAAGACATATGCAAAATTTTGAAAAAACAGCATAAACTTGAAATCCCGGAGGAAATGATAGAGCTGGAAAAACCTATCAAACAAATCGGCGAGCATAAAATAAAAACGGGGGATAAAGAATTTACATTACTAATAAGTAGCCAGTAATCAGCAGCCAGTATGACTAAATATATTTTTGTGGTTGGAGGAGTTATTTCCGGAGTGGGCAAGGGAGTCGCGGCCGCTTCTATTGGAAAAATTTTGCAGTCCCGCGGATTTGAAGTGACCGCCATTAAAATCGACCCTTATGTCAATGTTGACGCCGGCACCATGAACCCCACCGAGCATGGTGAGGTTTTTGTTTTGGATAAAGGGCTTGAATGCGACCAGGATTTTGGAAATTATGAAAGATTTTTAAATATCACTCTGCCGCCGGAAAATTACATGACGACAGGAAGCGTGTATCGCGCCGTCATACAAAAAGAAAGGAACCTTGAATACAAAGGCAAATGCGTGCAAGTGATTCCTCATGTTACGAATCAAATTATTTCCACCATTAAAAACGCCGGCAAAAACAATAAAGCTGATTTTGTGATTATTGAGGTTGGCGGAACAATAGGCGACTACGAAAATATGCTATTCTTGGAAGCCGCGCGCCAAATGAAATTGCAAAACCCAAAAGATGTTCTTTTCGTGATGATAAGCTATCTTCCTTGCCCGCCCAAAGTAGGAGAAATGAAAACAAAACCGACGCAACAAGCGGCCAAAGCGCTAAACATGACCGGCATCCAGCCGGATATAATTATCGCGCGAAGCGAGGTTCCGATAGACGCCAAAAGAAAAGAAAAAATAGGCTTATTCTGCAATGTGGATGAGAAATCGGTGATTTCCGCGCCAGACATAGAAAGTATTTATGAAGTGCCGGTAAATTTTGAGAAAGACCGTTTAAGCGATATTATTTTTGAAAAATTAAAAATTAAAGCGCGAACCCAAGACATGGCAAAATGGAAACAGATGGTAAACACAATCAAAACAGCGAGCAAACCGGTTCGCGTCGGAATTGTGGGCAAGTATTTCGGAACCGGAGATTTTGTTTTAACTGATTCCTATATTTCAGTGATTGAGGCCGTAAAACACGCCGCGTATTTTTACGGCCTCAAGCCGATTATAGATTGGATTGATTCCGAGAAATTTGAAACAGCCCCAAACCTGCTTAAGGAGCTGAGAAGCTACGACGGAATAATCGTGCCCGGCGGGTTCGGCTCGCGCGGGATAGAAGGAAAAATAAAAACCATACAATTCTGCCGGGAAAATAAAATTCCGTATCTCGGGCTTTGTTATGGAATGCAATTAATGGTGATAGAATTTGCCAGAAATGTTTGCGGGTTAAAAGACGCGAATACCACGGAAATAAACAGAGAGACAAAATGTCCGGTTGTAGATATAATGCCGGAGCAAAAGAAAAAACTTGAAGATAAAAATTACGGGGCCACAATGCGGCTTGGCGCTTATCCAGCCGTATTAAAAAAAGGCACAATCGCTTTTAATGCTTATGGGCAAGAATCAATTTCCGAGCGCCACCGCCATCGATGGGAAGTTAATCCGGACTGCGTAAAGCAATTGGAAGAAAAGGGAATTGTCTTTTCAGGCAAATCTCCAAACGGCATGCTCATGGAAATCGCCGAACTGCCAAAAAAAAATCACCCCTTTTGTTTAGGAACGCAATTTCATCCGGAATTCAAATCGCGGCCGTTAGACCCGCATCCTCTGTTTAAAAAATTTATAAAAACCGCGGCCGCTTCTAAGAAGAAACGACATTAACAATTTTGTATTTTTTGTTTTGACCGTCAAAGCGGGTTTTGCGCTTTTCGCTGAATTTTACAATGCCGTCCGCGACAGCAAAAAGAGTATGGTCTTTTCCTATGCCAACATTTGTCCCGGCAAGAATTTTTGTTCCGCGCTGGCGAACCAAAACAGAACCGATTTTAGCTGTCTGGCCGTCATGAAGCTTTAACCCTAAATATTTAGGTTGTGAATCTTTTAAATTTTTAGCTGTACCTCCAGCTTTTCTATGTGCCATAATTTTTATCCGCCACAGGCGGATGTAAAATTATGAGCATCCGCCGAAACTTTAGTGTAGGCGGATAGCCCTAATTATCTTATAATATAATTATGATAACAAAAGCCATTAATTTTTGCAAGGAAAACGAAAAAGACATTGTTTTGGCCAGTGTTGTTATTATGGTTGCTTTAATTGGCTTTGGGTTAGGCAGACTGTCTAAAATTCGCGAACAAAAAACTCCTATAACAATAGAAAATCTCGGCGCTTCAACAGAAACTGTGTTTCTGCCGCAGGCGCAACACGAAACCCAGTTTCAAACAACCAATGGTGCCATTGTCGTCTCAAAAAACGGAACAAAATACCACTACCCATGGTGCTCGGGCGCGCAAAGCATTAAAGAAGAAAATAAAATCTGGTTCGCGTCAGAGCAAGAAGCCCGCGAAGCGGGCTACACCCCGGCCTCAAACTGCAAGGGATTGAAATAGGGGATTGGAATTTGAAACATACCGCTCTTTTTCATTCGCTTGAATCGTCTTCAGTTTCAGCGCCGGCTTTCTTTTTAGAAGCCGTGAGGACCGCGATTTTTTTTATCGCGCGGAGCGCGAGGATTTTTTTCTGCATATCGCCGGGAAGAGAATCAATGATTTTTCCCAGCTTTTTTTCGTCAGCTGACAAAATTTCTTCCCATTTTCCAATCGGCTCCAAAACTTCCCGGATTTTTTCCAAATCATAAGAATATCTTTCTTGAATTTTTCTTGTTAAATAGCCGTCGCCGCCGAAAACCCTTTCAACCTTATTCTCATCCATAAATCCGTAAATAACCGTTTTCAGCTCGTCCAGGCGCTCATTGTTTGATTGATTTTTGTCTTTGAGTTCAAAATATTCTTTTATGGCCGAATTCAGCTCATCCTGATTTTTAATTTTATTTTTCTCGTATTCTTTGGCGTATAAATGCTTGAACATCGGGCACATCTTCTTATAGCCGCACCAGTCGCAAAGCGGGCAGGGAGTAGGCGGGAAATTATAATTTTCTTTAATTCTTTCGTTTATTTCATCTATTGATTTTAAGACAAATTTTTTTGTGTTTTCCAATTGTTCCTCGTTGCGCGAAGTTGAAATTTTTTCTCCGTGCTTCACAAAATACAAGCTTAATTTTATTTTTTTAGAATCCATCTGCGGCCATCGCTTTGCCAAAGCCAAATGATAAATGGACAACTGCAAATCATTGTCAACAATCTGCTGGCTTGGCATTTTGCGCGCGGTCTTATAATCAATAATTTCGTAAAAATCGCCATCGCTGTCCTTGTCAACGCGATCTATTATGCCGGACAAAATATGCCCTTCACCGGTTTCAGGATTTTCTATATCAACTCCGAAGCGCGATTCAAGGTCAACGACATTAAAATTCCACGGCTGGTTGCGCTTATAAAACTTCTCCAAAATAGAAATTCCTTCCTTATAAAGAATTTCTTCCTGCTCGGAAGGCATATCCACAGACAATTTGGACGCGTCCCAAACGCCGCGGAAAAAATCAATCACTTGGTCAAGCGTAGGATACAAAGGACTGCGCTCAAACATATATTTTAAAGCGGAATGTATTGAAGAACCAAAAACCATATCCGCATTTTTCGGTATTTTAATTCTGTCTATTTCCTGAAATTTATATTTCAGCGGACAAGTTCTATAAGTGTCCAGGGCAGAGTAGGAAACACGCATAAATGATATGGTTATTTAATATATAGCATGTCGCACAATATACCTTTTGCGACATGCTATTGTTTTAATTTTATTTTTGCCGGCTTTTTATCAGTACTGACGCGCTTTCTTTAATAAAATTCCAAATGAATCCAGCGGGTCTTTGCAAATAATCCGTCCAAAAATCTTTTATTCCGTTCCAAACATAATTAAAATTTTTTTTGAAAATTTCGCTTTCAAAAAAAGTTCTTATGTCTATGTTGAAGTAGCTTAAAATAATGATTAATAAAACTATAAGAAAAACAATTTTTATAAAACCTTGCTGTTGTTTAGCCATACGCGATTTTTATTTTTTTATAAATACGACAAAGGATTAAGATAACTATTATAAGAAGCCACTGGCAGGCGCATCATTGTTCCGCAGATCTTGCTTTTAATTTGTCCTATTTCAACACCTTTTGAAGCGAAAACGCCAAAGTGCAGATGCGGTCCGGTGCAATAGCCAGTATCTCCACTATATCCTACAATTTGTCCTGTATCAACGCGCTGGCCGGCTGAAACCTTTATTATTGATAAATGCGCGTATAAAGTGGAAAGGTTGTTAGCGTGGTCTATTAAAACCCACTTTCCATAAGACACGCCTTTGCAGTTTATGTCAGTATCTCCAACAGCCCTCACAATACCTTCCAAGCTGGATTTTATCGGCGTGCCAACGCCAGCCCTGAAATCCACTCCATTATGGCCTCCGTTTGGATAAACCTGCGGATTTTGAGTGGCAAAAGGAGTATTGCCGAAATATTGGGTTATTGTAACGCTATCAAGAGGCCATTTAAGCACTCCTGAACCGGCAGGCGGCAAAGATTTAGGGTCTATGGCAATTCTGATTTGAGCCTCAAAATCCCTGATTTCTTCTTCCAAGGCGCGCTGTTTGGCAAGCTGATCCGCCAAAAGTTTTTTGTAAACAGATTCCTTGTTTTTAGTTTCTGTCAGCAGTGTGTTTGTTTTTGACTTATTTATTTCAACCAATTGTTTTTGGTCAACAAGTTTTGACTGCAATTTTTGAAGATTATTTTTCTGCGATTCTTTTTCTGTTTTTCCCGATTCTAATTTATTTTTAAGCAGCTTAAGCTCGTCAAGATTAATTTGAATTTCTTTCTGCAAGCTTTCCATTTTCTCAATGTCAGAAAAAAAATCAGAAAAGTCGTTATGCGACAAAATCAGCTCAACAAGCGATGTTGATTCCATGTCATTCATTCCTCTGATAATCTCTCCGATAGTGCCAAACTTATCAGCTATGCTTTCTTCCTTATACTGAATTTCCATCCCGAGCCGCTCAATGTCAAACTCGGCAGATTCAACCTGTTTCTGCGTTAAAGTTATGTCGCTGATAAATTTCTTCTTTCTAACTTCCAGTATTCTAATTTGCTCTTTCAAAGTTGCCGCCTCTTTTGTATTTTTATTAAGCTCCTCCTGATAACGGTCAATCTCTTTTTGAATTTCCGCTATCTGGCTGTTTCGTTCCTCAATTTTCGCCTTTAATTCATCTATGTTGGAAGCAAAAACGCAATTAGCCAATAGCCAATAGCCAATAGCCAATAGCAACATAAAAAAACAAATATTTTTATAGTTTTTCAATAGCATGGTGAAGCCGATTTAAACTTTCTTCCTTTCCTAAAATTTCGGATATTATAAACGGATCCGGGGATTTTTCCAGCCCTGATAAGGCAACCCTGAACGGCCAAAGAACATTGCCTCTTCCCTGCTCCTCAACGTAATTCCACACTGCCTCCTTTATATTTTGCGACATAAACGTTTTTTCATCCATCGCGTCCAGTATTTCAATAACTTTTCCCAAATGTTTTTTAACCGCCCCAAAATCTTTTTCCTGTTTCCATAACAGCATTTCTTTGCCAAACTCCGGCTTTTCAAAAAAATAAGCGATTCCATTTTTTATGTCAGGCAATTTTGTTATTCGTTCTTTTTCCAGCGCGACAATTTTTACCCATTGAGCATGATTCTTTTTCGCTTTGCTTTTTAAATCTTCCGGCAAATAATCCGGCAATAAATCAGCCAATTCTTTTTCATCCATTTGTTTTATGTAATGGAAGTTGAACCAATCTAGCCGCTCTATGTTAAAAATAGCCGCGCTTTTCTGGATTCGTTTTATTGAAAATTCGCGTATCAATTCTTCCATATCATAAATTTCTTTTTCCGTTCCGGGATTCCAGCCGATAAGCGCCAAAAAATTTATTAAGGCCTTGGCCAAATACCCTTGCTCGCAATAAGAATTTACTGAAACGGCGCCGTGGCGCTTTGAAAGTTTTGTTCTGTCCGGGCCCAGCATCAAAGGCATATGCGCGTAAAATGGCGATTTAAAGCCAAGCGCCTCCTGAATAAGTATCTGGCGCGGCGTGTTTGAAATATGGTCTTCGCCGCGTATAATATGCGTGATTTCCATTTCCGCGTCATCAACCACAACAGTAAAATGAAAAAGGGGAGATTCCAAATCCTTGGCGATTACAAAGTCTTCAAGCTCGGCGGTGTCAAATTGGATATCGCCTCTTATCAAGTCATTAAAAGAAATTTTTTTGTTCGGATTTCTGAAGCGGATTACGGATTCCCTTTCCCCTTCAGTTTCTTTTGAAAAATACGCCTTGTCTTCGTTAATTAACCTTTCCAAATATTTTTTGTAAATTTCCTTGCGTTCGCTCTGCCTGTAAAATTCGTCCCAATCAAAACCAAGCCATTTCAGGCCGGCCAGTATGTCATCCTCGTATTCCTTTTTTGAGCGCGCGATGTCGGTATCTTCAATTCTCAAAATAAATTTCCCGTTGTTTTGCCGGGCGAAAAGATAGTTGAACAAAGCGGTATGCGCTCCGCCAAGATGCAAGGTGCCGGTTGGCGACGGCGCGAATCGCGTTATTACTTGAACTTGACTTTTCGTATCGTTTATGCTATGTTTATTTTGGACTTGAGCTTTACTCATTAATTGCATTTTAACATATTTTTGAAAGGAGGTGTTAAAGAATGGAGACTTTTGTGGTTAATGTTGGAATATTTGCTCTCGTGGTTTTTTTTCTTGTTTTTGTGTATCTTGTGCCGTTAACAAGCGGATATGTGATTGCAATTCTATATATTGCAAAACATGGGATAGCTAATTATTATTTTATGCTAGATGGTTTGCTCATAGTTGTTGTTGCAATTGTCTGTGCTGTACCTCTTGCTTTTGATAAGCTCACTTTTAATGAAAGATTTGACGCATTGGATGCGATTTCTTTCAAGTAATCTTCGCCCGCTTCAGGGATAAAACTCTGAAGCGGGTATTTTTCTTTATTAGATTATTTTTTCTTTAGAGTATTCCAAGTTCGTGCTATCGCTGGAAGTTGGTATACTCTCCGACGCCCTATCGCCTATTTGCTTTTTGTGTCATTTATGGTATGTTTATCTTGGACTTGAAATTCACTAATTCAATTGCATTTTAACATATTTTTTGGGGAGGTAGAAATGGTTGAGAAATACTTCATTTTTTTGTATCCGATTCCGGAGATAATTGATTTTGAAATTAAAAATAATGGATGGCACGAAAAAGGAGGTATAAACGGGTTTAAGCGAAAATATAAAAAAACGCTCAATCGCTGTATTGATATTAGATATAGACAAAAAGGTTATACGATTGTTTATGCTTTGTTTAACGGGCATCAAATTTCAGATATTATAGAAAAACAGCCTTCCGACAAGATTATAGAGGTTGGAATAGATTTTCATACCCACACAAGTAAGCGATTATACCCGGACCAAGACCATATCTTAAATCAGCTCAATGGAGCGCAGGTAATCAGAATCGCCGGTTTTCATATGTGGGATTGCGTTGAAAAACTGGCAAAAAGGGCTTATAAAAAGGGGTTGGATGTGTTAGTTGATGAAGATTTGACCGAGTTTTTCGCATGGAGGATAAAAGCAATAGATTTTAGGATTGATAAATATTCAACCTACAACGCAAAAAAATACCAAGGTACTATGCTTAAGGATTTTATGGAAGCAAGAAAACATAGGCCTTGGCTATGGCAAAATTATTGATATTCGCCCGCTTTAGGAAAAAAACCTTGAAGCGGGCATTTTTCTTTATTAGATTATTTTTTCTTTAGAGTATTCCAAGTTCGTGCTATCGCTGGAAGTTGGCATACTCTCAATTAGTTATTTTAATTATTCAAAAATTACGCGTGTTCAAGCGCGAGGGTGATTATTTCGCGGGCGATTTTTTCGGCCGCGTCCGGCTTGGCGAATTTTTTCGCGGCCGCCCCCATTTTTTCTAAAATTTTTTTATCGTTTAACAAACGGTCTATTTCCGACTGCAAAAGATGCGGCGACAAATTGCGCTGCTCAATAACATCCGCGGCTCCGGTTGCGGCGTAAGAATAAGCGTTTTTTCTTTGATGGTCTTGCGCGGAATTATCAAGCGGTATCAATATGCTCGGCAAACCGGACGCGGCAATCTCAAAAATAGAACCGGAACCCGCGCGCGAAACAACCAAATCAGCCGCGCCAAAAGCCATTCTAATGGCGGACAAATCAAGATAAGAAAAAAGATGATACCTTGTCTTATACTGCGAATTTTCAAACTGCAAAGAAACCCTCCCCTCAACTTCTTTTAAATTATTCTTTCCGCATTGATGGATAATTTGATATTTTTTAACAAGCTCCGGAGCAATGTCCAATATATTGTCATTTATTATTTTTGCCCCTTGAGAGCCTCCGATGACAAAAATTATCGGCACTCCGTCTTCAAGATTTAAAAATTCTTTGGCGCCGACTTTGGTCGGCAAAAAAAACTGCTTTCTTGCCGGATTTCCGGCCAAGGCTGTTTTTTCAGAAGGAAAATATTTTATGGTTTCTGGAAAAGAAATAGCAATTCTTTGCGCGAATTTGGAAGCCCATAAATTCACCTTGCCGGGAACAATGTCAGATTCATGGATAACAAGCGGAATGCCCAAAAAACGCGCCGCGAAAACAACCGGGAAGCTTGAATACCCGCCTTTGCTGAATATCACGTCAGGAAAATCCAAATAAATGCTCCAAAGCGCTTTTGTAATTCCGTATATTGTTTTAAATCCGTCCGTTATGTTTAAAAGCGAAAAATACCTTCTCAATTTCCCGGAACTGATTTTTTTGAAACGAATCCCCCTTTGCGAAAGAATGTTCCGGTCATAAGGAAATTCGGACATCATTACAAGATCTATTTTCGCGATTTTTTCTTGGTCCGCGATTAAGTTTAACGCGTCCGCCACGGCAATAATCGGGTAAAAATGGCCTCCTGTTCCGCCTCCAGCGAATAAAATTTTCATATAATATTTTTAAAGTTTGCTATGTTTGGAAATATTAAATAATACGCCGAGCTCAGCCAATGTTATGGCCATTGCCGAGCCGCCCTTGCTTATAAAAACCAGAGGGATCCCGGTCAAAGGCAAAATTCCAACCATTGACGCAATGTTAATAAAAGACCCGACTGCTATAAGTATAACAATTCCAGCCCCCAGAAGTCTACTAAAATCATCCGGGGCGCGCAGAGCCAAAAAAAATCCTTTATAAATAAAAAATAAAAATAGGATTATAAGAAATACGCTGCCGGCGAATCCGAATTCTTCGCCGAAAACCGCGAAAATAGAATCCCCTATCGGCTCGGGCAAATAATTAAATTTCTGAATGCTCATCCCAAAACCCCTGCCAAAAATTCCGCCTGACCCGATAGCGATAAGGGACTGCTTAAGCTGATATCCAATGCCTGCCTGGTCAAAAGACGGGTCAAGAAAAGTAATTACTCTGTTCATTCTGTACGGCTCCAATAAAACTAAAACGTATAAAAGCCCGACGCCCAAAAGCGCGAACGCGGCAAGCTGCGTAAATCTTCCTCCGCCTAAAAAAAATAAAAGCAAACCGGATAGCGCGATTACTCCAAGCGTTCCGATATCGGGCTCTCTGACCAAAAGCAAACCGACAAACGCGATTATTATCAAAAACGGCAAGAAGCCGGATTTAAAAGATTCAATTTTGGACTTGCGCGAAGCTATCCACGCGGAAAGATAAATTATGAATCCGAATTTCAAAATTTCAGACGGCTGAAAAAAAATAAATCCGAGCTTAATCCATCTCTTTGACCCTCCATGCTCAAAACCCACGCCCGGGACGAAAACAAGCGCGGTCAGCAAAAAACTTAAAATAAAAATCGGGAGGGCGAATTTTTTCAAATTTTTATAATGCGTCCTGCTGGCTATTAAAAACAATACGCCGCCCACGACAATTCCGAAAAAAAATTGCTGCAAAAGAACCTTGTAAAAACTCGTTCCGTCTCTGGTTAAAAGCCCCATTGACGCCGAAGCAAGAATAAAAAAACCGGCTAAAACTAAAATACCGGCCGCAATAAAAAAAAATTTATTAGGATTATTTTTCCTCATGTTAAAACGCTCTTATGCTTTCCGCAAAACGCGGCCGGCGAATCCTTCAATAAATTCACCCTCTCTTAAAACAATTGTCCCGTTTACCAAAACATCGCTGATTCCTTTTGAGTAACGGAACGGATTATCGTAAGTGGCAAAGTCGGAAATTTCGCCGGGGCTGAATATTATAACATCGGCTTTGTTCCCCTTCGCGATAACCCCCCTGTTTTTGAATCCCAAAATGCCTGCCGGCAATCCTGTCATTTTATAAATAAGCGTTTCCCACGGCAAAATTTTCTTTTGTTTAACCAGCAAATTAAAAGCTTTTGGAAAAGCGCCGAAAGACCGCGGATGAGGCAAATCCTGCCTGTTTTCGCCAAGCGAAGAAATAGGCAAAGAATAACCGACGCCGTCAGACGCGATGGCGGAAAATTTTTCTTTGGCAATCAGCTCGATATTTTCTTCAGAAATGACTTCGCTGAATATTGAAGCTCTCAAATCATTGGTTTCAAGCAATTTTAATATAATTTCTTCTCCGGAAAGTCCGGATGCCGCGCTTAATTCTTCCACGGTTTTCCCGGCAATTCCCAATCCGCCGCCACCGGAAGCAATTGTTATTTTGTCGTAATGAAGCGTAAATTCTTTCAAATGGTCTATGAGTATTTTTCTTTTTGGGTCGTCTTTTGATTTTAAAATATTTAGCGATTCTTTATTTGAAAGTTTTCTAAACCACGAAGGAAGCAGGGTTATCAATTTTGAGCCGGTTTTTGTGTAAGGGAAAAAATCACATGTTAATGCCACGCCCTCATTAATCGCGTTCTTAATCATTTCTATCGCGTTTGGGAACATTGGCCATGATGCCCTGCCGAGCGCCTTAAAATGCGTGATATGAGTTTTAGCTCCAGACTTTCTCGCTATTGATATTATGTGGGAAACAGACGGCAAAATATCCTCTCCTTCGTCCTCCAAATGATGTTTTATTATAGCGTTATATTTTTTCGCGACCTTAAATAAATCGGCGGCTTCGTCGCTTTCCAGCAGTCTTGCGCTGGACAAACCGAAGTGCGCTGATATTCCAAACGCGCCGTCCTCAAGAGAACTTTTGAGCAAAAATTTCATCTGATTGATTTCTTCTAATGTCGGCATTCTGGATTCCCCGCCCAAAATAGACTGCTGAATGGTGTTAAAGCCGACAAGCGTGCAAAAATTAACGCCTATTTTATGTTTTTCAATTTCGGAAAGAAATTCGGACATCGTCCGCCAATTTATATTCATTCCGGACACATCCATCCAGCGCTGAATTTCCTCAATATCCGATTCTTTTATCAGCGGCGCCAAAGACGACCCGCAGCTGCCGCCCAAAATTGTTGTGATTCCCTGCCGCAATAAGCCCTCCTGCGACGGATATGAAAAAATTGTCCAGTGGGTATCGGAATGATTCGTCAAATCAATAAAGCCCGGAGCGACGTATTTTCCGCCTGCGTCAATAATTTCCGTCGCGATTTCATTGCTTAAATCTCCTATTGCCTTAATTTCATCGCCAACAATTCCGATATCAACATTTTCAGGCTTGTTGCCCTTTCCGTCAAAAACAATTCCGTTTTTTATTATTATTGAATACCCGGCCATTGCTTTTATTATATATTTATTTCCCGGCTAGCGCTATAACCATTCCCAAAACCGCGAATACTGCGCTGATGACCCAGAAACGCATGGCAACTTTGTAAGACGGCCAGCCGAGCGCTTCAAAATGATGATGGATCGGCGCCACCAGAAAAACTTTTTTATGGAAGAATTTTTTTGAAATCAGCTGGATAATCACCGAGCCGGAAGCGGCGAACAGCGGAAAGGCGATGAGCGGCAAAACAATAACCGCTTTTGTCAAAAACGCGACAACAGTCAAAGAAGTTGTCAATCCCAAAATTCCGGTCTCGCCCATATAAAATCTCGCCGGCGGAATATTAAACCAAAGAAAAGCCAAAATTCCGCCAACGATTATTCCGCAAAAAGCAGCCAGGTCTATTTGATTTTGAAAAAAAGCAATTCCGCCGTAGGCGGAAAATATCGCGGCGAATATTCCGCCGGCAAGGCCGTCAATCCCGTCAATCACTCCGCCGCTGAACATCGCCAGCATAACAATAACAAACACAGGGACAAAAAACAGCCCTAAATTAATTTCGCCTAAAAATGGAATATCAATGCTGTGTATGCCGAGCTTGTAATAAAACCAAAGCGCCCCCGCAAAGCCCAGCAAAATTACTATGGCGATTCTTTTTGCAAGACTTACGCCGCCCGCCACATATTTGCCCTTGCCGTATATCTGCAAAATGTCGTCAAACAATCCGACAATTGAAGCGAAAACTAAAGTAAAAAGCGGAAGCCATGTCTGGCTTCTGCTAAAAAAATTTAATTTTTGGGAAACATCGGAAGGAAAAAATTTTGAAATCAAGAAAAAAATCAGTGTTACGATTATGGCGCTGGCCCAGATTAAAATTCCGCCCATCCTCGGGGTGCCGACTTCTTTTTCTTTGTGTAAGTTGTTAAAAATAGGAGTTTCTCCTCCGCCAAGCGCTTCGTTTCGCGCTTTCTTTTTCCACATTTTGTGTTTGTAAAGATAATGCGTTAAAACCGGCGCTGAAAAAAACGCCAAGAAAAAAGCGAATGACGCGAGCCCAAAAACTTTCAAAACATTAAGTATCATTCCTTTGATTTTAGCATATGTTTATGGATTTCAAAACTATCAGGTTTTTTATGGCAGAATTTACGACACATTGACTTTTATGGTGTAATATGATATGTTTTAATCAGAATTAAAAAAATAAATAAAAATATGTAAGGAGGAGGTTGTGATGGAAAGGACATTGAAAATTTTTATTTCATGCGCGTTGGGCGCGGGGATAGGCACTTTGGTGGCTTTGGAACTTAACCATTACTTTTGGTGGCTTGGTCTTTTGGCAGGCGGACTCGTTGGATACTTATCCTACGAATTTAAGATGGTTGTTTCTGCAACTCGTCAATCTTGGCATCCTGACTTTGCTAAAATATTTTGGAGAACATTAACGATAGCAAGTATGGTAACTTCCAGCTTCGTTTTTGGCGTATTGGTGTATTGGACAATAACGCATGGATATCCCGATGGATATTGGGCAAAAGAGTTGTTTGTGCTTACTTTTTTTTCTTACAATATACCATTTGCCGCGGCATTATATAAACTAATATCAGAATTGTGCAGTAGAGAAAAAGAATTTTCAGCCGCTGACTGGAGAAAAACTCTCTGGTTTACCAACCCTATAGCCATAATTGTATACTGGCCATTATGGATTCTCTGGAAAGCACCACGATTTATAATTAAACAAGTCTTTCTGGCGATTCAAAAAGTAGTAGTATTTCTAATAGCGGTTTTTGTTCTGATCCATTCCGACATTCGCCTACTTTGCGGAGTTGACGCCGCAATCGGCGCCGGCATAGGATATTACGCCGGAAGCGTGATTGTCGGAATGCTCGCCGGTGGAATTTTGGGCGTCATTAACTACGAGATTGTATCTCGACGTCTCCTAAAATTGCACTTGCATTAGCACCTTTGCTTGAAAGGGCTGGTAGTTCTCAAAACTGCCAGCCCTATTTTATTTCCGCAAATATTCAAACGTGGCGTCTATAAGTTTTTGAGCGTCAGTAAATCTTCCCTCTTTTGATGAGCCGAGAACCGCTACGGCGATCGGATGGTAAAATCCGGCGTCAAAAATTATGGCAAGATTTCCTCCGGCCAAGTCCGTGAATCCGGTTTTTGACGCGATTAACTGCGTAGTGCTGGCGGCATAAATATTCGTATTTGAAATCGCGCCTGTTTGAGCGTATCGGGTGCTTTCAAACAGCCCCGGGTTATTCTCAACCGCGTATTTCATGAGCGTAACAATATCAGACGCGGAGCCGTACGCTCCGCTCATGTTCTGTGAAACATCAAGCCCGGTTTCGTTTAAAAAATATGTCTGGCGCAAATCCAATTCTTTCGCCTTGTTGTTCATAAAATCCAAAAAACTACCGTATCTTATGTAATCAGACGCCATAAGCGCGAGAGCGGCCGCGGCCTCGTTTGAAGAATTGACAAGCGCGCGGTCAACAACCCCGCCGGCGCTCGCAAAAGCGGATTCAGGCATTAATTCTTTGGCAACAACAACCGTCATAATTTTTGTTAAGCTGGCAAGAGGAAGCTGGGCCTCGGGATTCAGTTCAAAAATCGGCTTATCTTCAGCGATGTCAAAAACATACGCGGATTTTGCTTCAAGCCGAAGATTGTCAAACGGGCCGGCAACAACAGCCGCTATCTCGCCGGCGTTTTCTTGCAGGAATACGGCTGTTTCGTTTTTATGCGAAAATATAAAAAACAAAACAGCGACTGCCAGCAAAGTAATTACGAACTGAATTTTTGTTTTATCCATGAAAATATCGCGCTAAACGGCTATCAAACTATTTTAGCATAATCCTTCAAGCGCGCGAAGCTCGGCTTTCAACAACTCAATGCCGGCGCGCGAACAAAAAAACCGCCTCTTTTTAGGCGGCGAATTCCGCATGATTATGATTTTTTAATCAAGCAGTTTTCTGTTTTTTTCAATAAAGTCCATGCGCTCCTTTAATTTCATTATTTCATTAAATTCATACGGGTTCGGAGGAACGATTTCCGGAGGAAATTTATAATTACAAAGAGCGTTCAAACATTCCCATTTTCCACCGCTTGTTAATCCCCTAAACTCAAGCCCTCTGTAGAGCCCGCACC
This sequence comes from Patescibacteria group bacterium, assembly GCA_018895015.1. Classification (GTDB taxonomy): domain Bacteria; phylum Patescibacteriota; class Minisyncoccia; order UBA9983; family UBA9983; genus JAHIOX01. The sequence goes on from JAHIOX010000022.1 coordinate 15,642, forward strand.
CCGGGCAATGAATCTGCTTGTCTGTGGAAACGCCCTTTTTTGTCTTATAGTTTTCTGCCATTCTTTTTATGTATTCTTTTATCACCCGTCTTGCCTTGTCCATATTTTACCTCCTCTTTAAAGATCTTAAGTCCAAATAAAGATTAGCGCGTTTTAACGATTTTGTCCAATAAATGGCGGTTTTCAACGGCTCAACGCGTTGAGCCGTTCATAAAAACCCTGTCCAAATTCCCTACGATGACCCCTACGGGAATCGAACCCGTGTTTTCGCCGTGAGAGGGCAATGTCCTAGGCCGCTAGACGAAGGGGCCCTGCTTTGCTAAAGATTCGCAAGGGCAAGCCTTATTTACCTATTCTGCCACTCCTTCTCCTGTCGCACAAGCAGCTGCTCTTTCAATTCCGGGTGGAGCATTATTTCTTCCGTGATTTTTTCCATTCTCATGGATTGCGAGCCTTTAATCAAAATCAAATCTCCTTCCGTGATTTTTTCCTGAACATCTTTTTTCGCTTCGTCTGAAAAGGAAAATTCAAAAATATTCTCCGGCTTAAAGCCGGCCACCCTTGCCTCGCTCGCGATAAATTTCGCCCTTGGGCCTATCGCGAATAACAATTTCGCGCCGCTCTTTTTAACCATTCTTCCCAGTTTTCTGTGCTCGTCAATCGTAAAAGCGCCGAGCTCCAGCATATCTCCCAAAACAACAATTTTTCTTTTCGCCGGCAAATCATTTAAAACTTCCAGTGCCGCCTCCATCGCCATCGGCGAAGCGTTGTACGTATCATCAAGTATGAAAGAATTTTTTATCCCCTCTATCAAATTAAGCCGCCCTGGCGGAGGCTTGAACAGCGAAAGAGTTTCCGCCATTTCAATTAAATTCATTCCTTGGGAAATCCCTGCGGCCAAAGCGGCCAGAGCCGTGTAAACATGATGCCTGCCGAAAATATTATGAAGCCGGACAGGAACAATGTTCCCCTTGTATTCAACCTTAAAACTTATTCCGTCGGGAGTAACGAGATAATTTGAAGCCGTTAAATCGTTGCCGGCTGAAAAACCATAACCAATCACTTTTGCTTTTATTTTTTCTTTCATGCCCAAAACTCTCTGGTCATCGCCGTTTAAAACAGCGGTATTTTCTTCTTTCAAGTTTTGGACAAGCCTTGATTTTTCCTTGGCCAACTCATCCGATGTTTTAAAATATTCCACATGCGACGGAATTTCTCCAAGCGCCGTTATGACCGCGACATCCGGCTTTATCCACGAAGCCAGGCGCTTCATGTCTTTCGGCCTGTCCACTCCCATTTCAAGAACAAGCCATTCCGGATACCCGCCCGCCGACGAGGCGGGCCCGTGTTTTTTTGCGCCAAAGGCGCGCCAGCCTCGGGCTGGCAAAATAACTCCGGCGCCTTTTACTAAAATCAAAATCCACTGAAAAAAATTATTCCAGGCGCTTTTCGCGCCGATTATCGTAAGAGGAACGCCGAGCTCGCTGTTATAGCTTTTTTCGCTTTTGCGAACATTAAATTCCTTGCCAAAAACAAGCGCGATGGCGTCCTTGGTTGAGGTCTTGCCGACTGTTCCGCTCACTGCCGCAATCTTCGGTTTATGCTTCCGCAAAATAAGTTTGGCTTCAAACCTAAGCAAAGTTGTAACTATTTGTTTTAAAATATTTTTTATCATGTTTAAAAATTACCTGTCCGGCGGGATATCATAATAATTTAACAGAAATTTCGTGATATTCACAAAAGGCTCGGACAGCGAATTGGAAGCGTAGCGGACGCCCTGCGGCTTTACCAAAAAAAGAAGCGTTAAAAATTTAGCGTCATAGCCCGGCGCGTAGCCAAAAAAAGTATGTATGTATTCGCTTTCTTGATATCCGGATTCTCCTTCAATGTTAAACTGCGCCGTGCCGGTTTTAGCGGCAACGGTATAGCGCTCCATTTTATAAATCCCGCCCATCAGCGCCTCGTCAAACACCTTGACCAGCATTCCGCTCATCTCTTCCGAAGTTTCTTTTTTTAAAACCTGCCTTATTGTCTTCGGCTCTGTTTTTATATCCGCGCCGCCTTTCACTTTTATTTCTTTTACGACATATGGCCTCATCAAAAATCCTCCGTTGGCAAGCGTTGAAAGCGCGGACGCCATTTCAATGGGAGTTACGGCGATTCCTTGGCCGAAAGAAGCAGTGGCGCATTCTATTTCCCTCGGGCTTTCTAGAGCGCTTGAAATCTTTCCGTTGACTTCATTGGGCAAATCAATGCCTGTTTTTCCGCCAAAACCGTAGTTGATTAAATATTTCCGAAATTCTTCTTTGCCTAATTGCCGCATTGCGAAAATGGCGCCTGTGTTCAAAGAATTATTCAGTATCTCCTGCATTGGAACAACACCCCTACCCTTGCCATCATAGTTTCCAATGCGCGCGCCGTCAATATAAACATATCCCTTATCGTCGTATTTTGTTTCCGCCGTAATTTTCCCCTGGTCCAAAGCCGCGGCTAAAGTAAGCGGCTTCATAATTGAACCCATTTCAAAAATATTTTCAACAATCGGATTCGTGAAAATTGAAATGTCTTCATTTTCAGAATAAGAATTCGGGTTAAAGTCCGGCTTAACGGCCATCGCCAAAATTTCGCCGGTTTTAGGATCCATTATCAGCCCGCCGGCCATTTCTGTTTCGTATTTTTCGGATATTTTTTCAAGCGTTTTTTCCAGCATGGACTGAACAGCCGGATTAATAGTCAAAACAATATCCCCCTTTTTTGGATCCGAGGTTAAATTTTTTTTAATGTCAGTAAAAATTTCCGCGAAAGAATTAATAAAAAGATTCTCGTCGCCCCTGCCTAAAATCGGCTCGTAATATTCCTCCAGCCCGTAGCGCCCGACCAATTCGTCTCCTTTGTATCCCACAAAGCCCAAAAGCCGCGAAGCGAGATTCCCGGCCGGATAATAGCGCCAAGTTTCGCCGTAAACATCCAGCCCGTTTATTTTTAAATCGCTTATTTTTTTGGCGGTATCATTATCAAGGCGGTTTGCCACAATCTCATACGGATCGTCTTTTTTTTGGGCGCGCTTTAAAAAATCTTCTTTGTCAACAGGAATAATTCCGGAAAGTTTTTGATAAACATCCTCGTGGTTCTCAAGAATTTTAGGATTAATAACCGCTTGAAATCCTTTTTTTATCGCCGCCGCTGAAATTAATTTTTCTCCCTTCTCGCTAAAATAAATATTGCCCCTGTCAAAATTGACGGCTGAAAGCGCGACATACTGCCGGTTAGCAAGATTTTCATAATGCTCTCCTTTAACCACTTGGATAAAAAAAAGGCGCGTGAGCAAAACGGCGCCGAATAAAAAAAAGGAAAAATAAATTAGGCGAACGCGAAATTTAAAGCCGTCTTTTATGTTCATATCTTCTTATCAGCGCCTTGCGAACGTTGTTTGGCGAATAGCATATTTTACATTTTTGCCGCCGTCCACCAACCCCAGCGAGTTTGAATAATCCGAGTCAAATTTTCCTAAAAGATTAAAATAATACCCTTCAAGCGATTGGTATTCCTGGCGGATAGTTTGCGCGTTTTTAAAATTTTCTTTGCTTTCAACTATTTCATTCACGGCCACGCTCACAAAATAAACATAGAAAACCGCTGTTAAAAAAACCGCTGACAAAAGCAATTTAAACAATATCGTATTTATTCGGCTGTATTCTAAATTTTTAATTATTCTCCCCATGTTTTTTAATCAATCAAATTTTTTCTATCGCCCGCATTTTGGCGCTTCTGGCGCGCGGGTTTTCTTCTTTTTCTTTTTTTGAAGCGACTATCGGCTTTTTTGTCAAAACTTTTCCCTCGCCATCCTTCGCTTTGTTTCTGAAAAAATTCTTGACAATCCTGTCCTCAAGCGAATGAAAGGAAATGGCAACCATCCTTCCGCCGCGTTCCAGCAATTCCCATGCTTTGCCAATGCCTTCCTCCAGAGCCGGCAATTCGTCATTCACCGCCATGCGCAGCGCCTGAAAAGTTCGCGTGGCGCAATGAATTCGCCTGTTGTTCCTGTAAGCCGGCGGCACGCTTAAGCGGATTATTTCAACAAGTTCAGAAGTCGTCTTGATTGGCTTCTCTTTTCTTCTTTCAACGATTTTTCTGGCAATCCGCCGGCTGTACCTTTCCTCGCCGTTTTTATAAATAACATCCGCGATTTCTTTTTCGCTCCACTCATTCACGATTTCTTTCGCAGTCAGGTCATTCGGCCCGATATCTGATTTATAAGTCATCAGCAACGGTTCATCTTTCTGAAAAGAAAATCCTCTGCCTGATTCCTCAAATTGCTCGGAATTAATTCCGAGATCAAACACCGCTCCGTTTACTTTTTTAAATCCATGAGGCGCTATCAATTTATCCAAATCCCTGAAATTCCCGTTTATTAAAATTAATTTGGAATTTGGAATTTGAAATTTGGATTTTAATCTGTCTAGCATTGCGGCATCCTGATCAATTCCCACAAGTGTTCCTGTTTTGCCAATTTTTTGCATTATTGCCTTTGCGTGTCCTCCTCCTCCGACAGTGGAATCTAAAATTACATCGCCGTCTTTGGCATTCAGATATTGGATCGCTTCTTTTAAAAGAACTGGAATATGGCCCATCTTAATAAACTCCTAACTCTCCCAATTTTTCCGCCAGCATGTCTGTCTGTTTTTCAACGCGCTGTTTGTAATTGTCCCAGCTTTCTTCGTCCCAAATTTCCAAACGCTTATAAACTCCGGCAACAACCACTTTTTCTTTTAATCCGGCGAATTGCTTCAAATAATCAGGAATCAATACTCTTCCCAAAGCGTCAATTTCCACATCTGTCGCTCCTGAAAGAAAAAGGCGGACGAAATTTCTCGTGTCTGCCGAACCTGTTGGCAATTCGCTAAGTTTTTCCGCCACTTTTTGCCATTCCGCAATTGTGTACACAAAGAGGCATTGGTCTAAGCCTCTTGTTATAACCGCTTTCTTCCCTATTTCCTTTCTGAACTTCGCCGGAATCGCAATTCTTTTTTTAGGGTCAATATTATGTTTGTATTCGCCGATTAGCATTGTTTTTATATATAAATTTATTTTGTGTTACCCCTCCTTTGTCGGGGTTCTCAAAAATCATAGTCGCTTCGCTCCTTGATTTTTGGAAGTTATCCACATTGTCCACACCTTTATCCACTTTCATCCACTTTATACACACTATACACCACTTCCCTTTTATTCTCCAAATCTAAACCTGTGGATAAAAAATAGCCCGGAAGTTCAACCTTCCGGGACTAAATCCAAATTTTTTACTTAGTTAGCGTATAAAAATAGAGCGACAAATATCTAAATCTTGAAACTTAGGAACGTCCGTGGATAAAGGCGCTTCAAGCTTTTCAAGTTTTATCTTGTATGGCAAAGAATATCCGCTGAAAAAATCTTCTTTCAGGCGCTCTATCACGCCCAAAAAGAGTTCGTACGGAATTTGTATGTTAAAATACCTTCCGTCAACTCCCGCCTTTTTTTCCCAATATGTAATCCAGTGGCCTTTTCCGCTTTCGTATTCAGGCATATCGGGCTTTTTCAAAAGCGACTCAAGGATTTCCGCGCGGAAATCCTCTGAATCCAAACGCATAAGATCAAAGGAATCTAAAATTGAAAGGGCTATGGCTTCTGCCATTCTGCCAAAGATTTCTTTGCCGCAATCAAAACAAAAATAAAATTTTTCTTGCATCAATGGTTCTCGCCAATAATAATTTCTGATTGCGTCCGGATGAATTCCAAAAATAACCTTGATGATTTCCGACTTCTGAGCAACCTCGACCGGCTCACCGGTTCGCTGGTAGTAGCTTAGTGAGACTAATGCATTACAGCGCATGCACTTGAAAACTATCGCATGCTCTTCTCTACCATATCTTGATATATCTCCCATTTCTTATCCTCCTGCGCTTAAAGTCCGCCGACTATAGATTTTCAAAGAACTGAATTATATTTTCAACATCTTACCATGCATTCGCAAAAAAACAAGAAATTTAATAAATTAAAAAAAGAAATTAAATAATCAAAAAGGACACGATTTCAAGCGATAGCAGTATTTCGCGTCATTTTTTTCTTTTTCTTAAAAATTTATTAAAAAATAATTCTTCTAGTTCTTCGGACGCATTGTCGGGAAAAGAATTACTTCCTTTATATTATGAGCATTGGTTAAAAGCATCACCAGCCGGTCTATGCCTATGCCCATGCCGGCCGCCGGCGGCATGCCGTATTCCATCGCCTCTAAATAATCTTCATCGCTCGGAGAAACTTCTTTATCGCCTTTCGCGCGCATTTTATCCTGTTGCGCGAATCTCTGGCGTTGGTCAATCGGATCGTTCAATTCAGAAAAGCCGTTGGATATCTCTATGCCGCCTATCACAAGCTGGAACCTGTCAATCAAATTCTGGTCATCGCTTTTTCTTTTTGCCAAAGGAGAAGAGCCGAGCGGATAATCAATTATAAAAGTCGGCTGAATTATTTTCGGACGGCAGATTTTTTTAAAAATATTATCCATTATTTTTTCTCTGTCTTCAAAATCCTCCACTTTTATGCCGAGCTGTTTTGCCTTCAAAGCAAAATCGTCCCTGGAAGCTTTGTGCGGCTCGCTTATCAAAGTAAACTTTTTAATCACATTTGAATAAGACACCCTTTTAAACTCTTTTGCGAAAGAAATTTTTTCTTCGCCGTAAAGCGCCTCACTTTTTCCTGTAACACTTTTCGCGACATGCCGCATCAGTTTTTCAATAAATCCGTAAAGATATTCGGCGTCCCTATAACTTTCGTAAAGCTCCACCATGGTAAATTCCGGATTATGTGTCGCGTCAATTCCCTCATTCCTGAAATTTCTTCCTATTTCGTAAATTTTGTTAAAACCGCCTATCAATAATTTTTTAAGATAAAGCTCCGGCGCGACGCGAAGATATAAGTCAATATCAAGGGCGTTGTGGCGAGTCAAAAACGGCTCTGCCAAAGCGCCTCCGGCCAAATGCTGAAGTATCGGAGTTTCAACTTCCAAATAATTCTCTTTGTTGAGAAAGTCGCGGATTTCAGAAATTATTTTTGAACGCGTCACGAATCTCTTTTTTACATCTTCGTTCATTAGCAAATCCAAATATCTTTTTCTGAATCTTTCTTCAATATCCTGAAGGCCGTGCCATTTTTCAGGCAATGGCAACAGGCTTTTTGAAATCATCTTCCAGCCGAAGACTTTAATAGTTTTTTCTTTTTTCTTAGTCAAAAACAAAACGCCTTCCAATTCCAAAAAATCTCCGATATCAACAGTGTCGTTAAAAAGCGAGAAAGATTCCGCGCCGATTTCATCTTTTTTTATGTACGCCTGTATGGTCGCTTGCCCTGAGCTTGTCGAACGGGAACCGCCGTTTATGTCAAAAAAAACAGCCCCGCCATGCGAACGGACAGCCATTATCCTGCCCGCGGCAAAAAACGGCTTTTTCCTTTTTGAAATTTTATTAAAATTATCAACAAGCTCCGCGACTTCAAAATCCAGCGAAACAGAAATCGGATAAGGATTAATTCCCTTGTCTCTTAAAATATCCATCTTGCGAATTTTCTCGTTTCTAATTTCTTCCAAAGAATTCATAAATATATAAATCTATTATAGCTGATAAAAAAATCATTTCAAATATTCTGGAGTATAAATGCTCATCCAGTCAATAAGCTGGCGCATGGCGTACGGGGCTCCGACAACATTGTGATAGGGGCCTTTTTCCAAAACCACCGCGAACGAATACCTCGGTTTTTCATACGGAAAAAATCCTATCACCAATGAATTCACGTATTTTTTGGCGCTGCCGACCTCCGCCGTTCCGGTTTTCGCCGCGATTGCAACGCCGGGAACATTAAGCGCCAACGCGGTGCCTTCGGCAACCGCCATTCTCATCCCCTCTTTTACAACATTAAAATAATTTTCCGGAATATCAATTTGCCTTTGTTTTATATCGCCATTCAAAAATAATCGCGGCTGGAGAATTTTCCCGTTGTTTGCCAATGCCGACGCGTAAACCGCCGCCTCAATCGGAGTAATTTGAAAATCGCCCTGCCCGATGCTGGCATTATACGTGTCGCCGATTCTCCACACAGGGTCATTGGGATTATTTTTTTCTTTAAGTTCCGGGCTTGGAATAACGCCAGCGGATTCTCCGCTTAAGTCTATTCCTGTTTTGGAATCCAGCCCGAACCTGCTTGAATATTCTCCAATCCTTTTTATGCCCAATCCTTTAACTCCCTCATACCCTCCTCCTATTTCATAAAAATAAACATCTGAAGAAACGGCCAGCGCGCGCCTCATGTCAACCCACCCGTGCGCCTTCCAATCATAAAAAACGCTTTTTTTGTCCGGGAAAAACGGATTCGGTATGGAAATACTTCCGGCGCTGAAAATCTGCCTGTCAGACGAAACCGTTCCTTCGTTTAAAGCGCCAAGCGCGACAATCGGCTTTAAAATAGAACCGGGCGCGTATAAGCCGGAAACCGCCCTGTTGAGAAAAGGCTTATTTTTATCTTGGAAAAATTTTTGAATTTCTTCTTTTGGCTCTCCTGCTGATAAAATCCGCGAATCGTATTCAGGCCAGCTTACCAAAGAAATTATTTCGCCGGTGGAAACGTCCATAATAACTCCTGCTCCGCCGGAAAAGACGCGTTCGCTTATAACGGATTCAATGATTTTAAAAAACTGCGACTGGATCCTTGAATCAATTGCCAGAACCAAGTCGTCCGACGGAGACGGTTCGTTTTGCGCGCTTTCAGAAACAATATTGTTATACGAATCTCTTTCCACTAATTTTACCCCTCTTTCGCCGCGCAAAAGATTTTCATATTTTTTTTCAATGCCCTCTTTGCCAACCAGCGCGTTAGGCAAAAACGCGTCCGCGCTCTCCAAATCAGCGGGTGAAGGAAGCCCCGTATACCCCAAGATATGCGAGAATCCTTTTAATTCCGTGTATTTTCTCAAGCCATTCTCCTCCCACGCCAATTTTACGCCCGTTCTGTCTTTTATCACAGCGCGCGGAGGAAACAAAATTTCCTGCTTTAAGCTGTTTTTCTCCGCCCTTTCGGCAAAAGCGCCGCCTTGCGCGATTTGCAAATAAAAAGTTTTCGCGAAGAAAAAAAATATCACTGACGCGAAAAAAACGGACAGCAAAAAAAATGCCTTTTTGCTTATCGGTTTTTCCAGCCGCCCTTCAAATTGCCGCTTGTCAAATTGTGGAATATTTTTCGCGTCCAAGAAAATCTCATCCGGATAAATTTCTTGCTCTCTGATTTTTTTGGAAAATATATTATTTAAAAACATATTAGTTGATACGGATTCTGGATTTTAAATTTTCTATCGCCAAAACCAAAACAATTGAAAAAACAGTTATGATTCCAAAACGGCCGCATAAATGGCTGCCCGGAATTGAATAAATATAATCAAGAATAAAAACAGCAATCGCGCCTTCCCAAAAATAACGGAACAAAATCATAAAAACGACAGCAAGAATCGCTGTCCAATACCAATTCAGCAAAAAAACGCTTGCAAGAAGCGCGATATCGCAAATAATTCGCTTGGCCATTATTCAATAATGCCAGATTTTAATGCACTTGACAAACTTTTGGATAATATGCTAGCTTTGGGTTAGCTTAAACAAAGAAAAGCAACTTGAAAATAAGGAGGTGAAAAAAGTTTTAGAGGCAAAAACCGCGTTGAATTGTTAACTTCGGAACCCAACCCCCCTCGACTCCCCTCGATTTCATTCGGGGCAAGTAGCTCGGGGCAAAAAACAAGGAGGCAGTTATTATGAAAAAGCTTTTAGCTATTTTGGCAGTATTGGCATTGTGCCTGATGGCCGCGCCGATGGCCATGGCCGATTCGGACTCATGGGTCGGAGGTAGTGTCGGCGGCGGATGTGCCGTTTATGGCACTGGCGACGCGTATATCGACGGATACATGTATGGCGACGGTGGATCTAACACGTCCACAGGCGGAACATGGACCGACATGAGTGCCAATATCTGGGGTGGTGTCAGTGCGTATGATGGCGCAGGTTATGTTGACGGCGGCACTGGTGGTTGGACCGGCGCATATGAGGGAGGAGGATATACTTATAGTTACTCTTCTAATTACTCATCGGCCTATGCCGCAACCTATGGCGATGCCAGCGCTTACATGAATGTTGGCTCCTCAACCTATGCCGACGCGTGGAACTATTAACCTCAACTCCGTAGTAATCTGGCGGGGTCAACCCGGAGGGATGACAACATCCCTCCGGCGCATTACTAAACTCAAGGAGGTAATGAAAGATGAAAAGGATTGCAAGAAAAATCTCTGTATTGCTTTTTGCCCTGATTTTCGTATGCCTTTCGGCCACGGCCGCAATGGCAGACCCAAGCGCTGACGCGACAGCAAACGCTGGCGCGAGCGCCGGAGCCGCAGCAATTGGCACCAACTCGCAAGCACAGACAGGCGATTCGTCGGCTTTTGTTGGGTTAACCCAAACTTCTACTTCAACAGGAAGCAGAATCCCTGTACAACCGGCTGGAATACCTGGAGGACCGGTAATCTCAAACTTCGGCCCAGTTGGCGAAGCGTGGAATATCGGACCTAAGGCCATAAATCTTCTTTGTTCACTCAAATCAGAGTGGACAATGGAAGAAGCAAGGGCTTTATACAATGAAGAGGTGGATTCTGCCTCTCGCGCTGTATTCTGCTTTCCGCCCGCATCCAAAGTGCAAGTGATTTTCGGTGAAGCGCCGAAGGATGCGCGTCTTGTCGGCACAATTTCTGTGCGCGGCGATGAAGACGCAAATTCTTTTGACGCATTTTCACGCGCAATTCGCGATACCGCAAAAATGGGCGGCACTGTTCTGCTGATAACTCGCATGGGCGGTCAATGCCGCGTTGAAACAACCGGCTGGGGAATAGGCGTCGGAGGCTTACAATCCACAACTTCTGGCGGTGATGGCAGACTGGGAACAGCCGGGTACGGCGGCACAGGCTACAGCGAGGCCGGTTCTATGTATGTCGGCATGCCATTCTTGGAAGGACTTGCTCTTCGCGGAAAAATTGATGCCATAGCGGCCGCAGAAAATGAAGCCAAGCCACCTGTTGCGGAAAAAGGAATGTGGATTGATGACGAAGGTCGCCCACTTTTCCCTTGGGAAAAGGCAAAAGGCGCCGGGATTATAAACGGCAACTAGAATTTGAAAACTCCAGGCGTCGTGTGAAGCTAAAAGCTTTGCCCGACGCCTTTTTTATTTCAGTTGTGTTGTTGTTGAAATTGTTGAAAGCTCAGCTTTCAACAATTTCAACAATCCAATAACAAAGAGATTATACCAACTTCAAGCGATAGCACGAAGATGGAATAGTAATTGTGCAAGACTCAGTCTTGCACAATTACATACTTCAATTCTTGGATATTTATTGGGAGCCGGAATAAAATTGTTTGATAAGATTCAAGCAAGTTTACTTCCACTTTTTCAACTATTCCTATCAGTAAAGGAAAAACGCTTGCGTTTGTAATTCTGTCTCCGGAATTTATCTCAATTGAATTAGGAAGTTTTATTTCCATATTTCCTCCGCCCTTCCCAATCGCGATTGCTGAAATTCGCGTTTCACTGCCAACGGACTGGATATAAACATTGGTTTCCTCCGACGGAAACGAGAGAAGTTTTATTTTGCTTGTTTTCGGAAAAACTTCAACAGCATAGCCGATAAAAACATCCGAGTAAGCGGTTGCCGCCATGCCGTTTTTCACGCCGTCGTCCGAACCCGCGTCAATAATTAAAATATCGTAAGGCGATTGCGGAGGCCTTGAAACAACAACGGACAAAATGGATTTCTTGTTATTATCGCGCGAGAAAAAAGATTTCAACTCTTCATTTTCGCGGCGAAAAACATCGCAAATTAAAATTTTCGCTTCCAACTCCGCGTTTTTTTCTTTTAATTCCAAATTCTCTTTCTGGATATTTTTTTTGCTTTCGAGCGCGGAAATGTTCGCATTGCCCCAATCTTTGATTTCTCGCGCTTTTTGAAAAGCGATCTCCGCGGCCGGCATTAACGGAGAAATAACAGCGCGCCCGGCCGAGGTGTTAATAACGGCCAGCAATAAAAAAACCGCTAGAACAAGCGCGAATAATTTTACTGCCGCGCTACCTTTATTTTGGCGGAGTGTCGTCTTCATGTTGAATTAAAACGTCTCGCAGATATTCTAAATTTTCAAGAATAATTCCAGTACCGCGCACAACCGCGGTCATTGGGTCCTCAACCACATACACCGGGATTTTTACTTCCGTCTCAAAAAGTTTCGCGAGTCCTTTCAAAAAAGAACCGCCGCCAACCAAAATAATTCCCCTGTGCATAATGTCCGAAACAAGCTCCGGCGGAGTATTTTCAATAACTTCTTTCACGGCCATAACAAGCGAGCGTACGGATTTTGAAATAGCTTCCCTGATATCAGAATCCGTAACAACAACCTCTCTTGGCAAACCGGTTATCAAATCTCTTCCGCGAATTGTCGCCTCAAGCCCTTCTCCGCTTTTTGACATTGAGCCAATGGCGATTTTCACATCCTCCGCGGTTTTTTCTCCTAAAAGAATTTTGAATTCATTTCTGGCGTATTCAATAATGTCTTGATTAAGTTTATCGCCGGCAACGCGCATATTTTTTGAAACCACAATGCCGCTCAAAGAAATAACCGCTATGTCAGTAGTGCCTCCTCCCATATCAATCACCATATTGCCAATCGGCTCATGTATGGGCAAACGAGCTCCGATTGCCGCGGCCATCGGCTCTTCAACAAGATAAACCTCTCGCGCGCCGGCGTTTTTCGTAGCGTCGCGCACAGCGCGCGCCTCAACATTTGTTATTCCGGAAGGAACGCCGACCGCCACCCTCGGTCCGAAAAAGGGAGTATTTTTTTCTTTTTGCGCTTTTTTTATAAAATAAGAAAGCATCTCTTGCGTAACTTCAAAGTCGGAAATAACGCCGTCAACAAGAGGCCGTATCACTGAAATGTGCGCCGGCGTTCTGCCTATCATTTTTTTCGCCTCGCTGCCTATAGCGACAACCTGGCCTGTTTTTTTATTAATGGCAACCACTGACGGCTCGTTAATCACAATCCCGGCGCCAGCGACATAAACAAGAGTATTGGCCGTGCCAAGGTCGATTCCGATATCGCTTGAAAATATTTTATAAAATTTTTTAATCATCGCTGCTTGTTACTGCTTTTAATAATTCTTTTTCATTAACTAATTTAATCTCGCCTGTCTTTCTGTTTTTTATTTCAACTTTGCCTTGAGCAAGCGTTTTCTCGCTTACCACCGCCCTATACGGAATGCCTATTAAATCCGCGTCAGCGAATTTTTCTCCCGGGCTGGCGTCCTCTCTGTCATCGTATAATACTTCTATCCCCCGCTTTTGCAAATTTTCATAAATTTCTCCGCACTTGGCGGTCAGACCGCCAAGAACCAGCAAATGCACCGCGAACGGCGCCACTGATTCCGGCCAAATAATTCCTTTATCATCATGGTTAATTTCAGCGATCGTCCCCAAAAGACGGCCTAGCCCGATTCCGTAACATCCCATAATAACATCTTTTTCCTCGCCATTTTCGTCCGTGAATTTCAAGCCGAACGGCTCCGAGTATTTTGTTTTTAATTTAAAAATATTGCCAACTTCAATGGCTTTTTTCTCAACCAAATTTTTGCTTCCGCATTCCGGGCAACCTGCCACGTTGACGTCGGACGTCAACGTGGCAGGTTGAAAAATCTCGCTGTTTATAGCCACCCCGCACTTTTCGCAAAGATAAATTATATCCTCGCCGGCGTCAGTGATTGTTTGGAATTCGTGCGAGTATTTTGAAAAACTTCCTCCGGACGCGAACGTCAAATAAGTTTTTTCTCCTATGCCTGCCTTGTCAAAAATATTTTTATAGCATGCTTTCATTTTCTCGTAATAATCGTCTAAATCGTTTTCGCCGGCGTGGAAAGAATATAAGTCCTTCATTATAAATTCCCTTCCGCGCATAATGCCGGATTTCGCCCTTTTCTCGTCTCTGAATTTATTTTGTATTTGAAAAAGATAAAAAGGCAAATTTTTATAAGAAAGATTAAATTTGCCGGCCAGCGGAGAAATTATTTCCTCATGCGTCGGGCCGAGCGCCAGTTCTGTTTTTGAATAATAACTGACAAATTTAAACAAAGAATCGTAAGTTTCCCACCTGCCTGTTTTTTCCCAATTCTCTTTTGGCTGGAGCGACGGCATTAAAATTTCCACTCCGCCCGCCTTTTCCATTTCTTCCCTGATTATATTTTCAATTTTTTTAAGGACGCGGAATCCGAGCGGCAAATAAGTATAAACGCCGGCCATAAGCTTATCAATAAAACCGGCCCGAATTAAAAGCCGGGCGTTGGCTGAAACCTCGTCCTTTGGGGCTTCTTTTTGAGTTCGCGGAAAAAGCTTGGATTGAAGCATATTATTTCCATAATATCCCAAAAAATCCCGCTAGTCAAAATAAATTTACCGGAGTCCTTTTTTCTTTTTTTGGAAATGCCAGATTAAAAATATTACCAGCAAAAAGAATAGTATTAAGAGGAGCCAATCAAACAGCCCTGACCATTTTTCCGAAATGCCAAAAAACGAAGCG
>JAHIOX010000023.1 GCA_018895015.1 Patescibacteria group bacterium
GTTAAATTCAAGGGCGAAGTTCGCGGTTATTAACGCGCCGCTTCTTTCCGGCGCTTCTATAACGAGGGTTCCGCGGGATAATCCGGCTATTATTCTGTTTCTTTGCGGAAAAGTGTGAATTGCCGCAGGCATGTCCCATGGGAATTCTGACAGCAGGCATCCTCCGCTATGAACTATTTCTTTTGACAATTTTAGATTTGAGCGGGGATGCAAGACTTTGTCGCTAAGGCCGGAGCCCGGTACCGCGATTGTTTTTAAATTGTTTTTAATCGCGGACATATGGGCGAATGAATCTATGCCGAGCGCCAATCCGCTCACAATTACAAAATTAAAACCCTTTAATCCGCTGATAATTTTCTCGCACGCGTCTTTGCCGTAATTGGAAAATTTTCTTGTTCCAACCACTGCCAGATAAATGGCGTCTTCCGAAGGAGCGTCTCCGATTAGATATATTTCATTGGGGCAAGCCGGAATTTCTTTTAAAAGCGCCGGGAAATTTTCGGGCTTTAAAACTTTTTGTTCCATTGTTCTATTTTACCATATTTGTTATAATAATATTATGTTAGACATTAAATTTATTCGTGAAAATCCAGATTTGATAAAAGAAGCGGCTCGCAAGAAGCACATTAATTTTGACGTTAAGGAACTTTTGGATATTGATAACAAGCGCAGGGATATTTTAAAAAACGTTGAAGAAATGCGCGCAGCGCAGAACGCGGAAAATGATAAGATCGCGGAACTTTTGGATGAATCGGAAAAAAATAAAGCCATAGAGAAAATGAAAAAGCTTAAAGACGAGCTGTCAGAAAAAGAAAGAAGTTTAAAAATAATGGAAAAAAGATGGCATGAGTTGATGTTTCAAGCGCCTAATATTCCTGACTTTAGCGTGCCTGAAGGCAAAACAGACAAGGAGAACCAAGAAATACGCAAATGGGGAGAATTGCCTGAATTTTCCGCCCAAGGCGGTTTTGAGCCGAAAGACCACATGGAATTGCTGCAGAATTTGGATATGGTTGATTTTGAGCGAGGGGCGAAAGTCGCAGGGTTCAGGGGATATTTTTTAAAGGGCGATGCCGCTCTTTTGGCGTTCGCCGTTATGCAGTTTACTTTTGAGTCTTTGGTAAAAAAAGGGTTTATGCCTTTTATCGCGCCAAGCTTGGTGCGCGAGGAAAGTTTTTTGGGTACGGGGTGGCTACCGCAAGGAGAAAATGAAATTTACCATACGCAGGATAATTTGTATTTGTCGGGAACCGCGGAGGTGTCAATGATGGGTTTTCACGCTGAAGAAATTTTAAGTGAGAATGATTTGCCTAAAAAATACGTTGCTTTTTCACCGTGCTTCAGAAGAGAGGCCGGCAGTTACGGCAAAGACACCAAAGGGCTTTTCCGTTTGCATGAATTTATGAAAATAGAACAGGTTGTTCTTTGCGCGGCCGACCACCAAGAGTCGATAAAATGGCATGAGGATCTTACAAAAAATTCGGAAGAAATTTTAGAAGCGTTAAATATTCCTTATCGCGTTGTTGTGAACTGCGGCGGAGATCTTGGTTTGGGGCAAGTGAAAAAATATGATATTGAAGCATGGGTGCCATCTGAAAAAAAATACCGCGAAACTCATTCCTCGTCTTACTTTCATGATTTTCAGACGCGCAGGCTGAATATACGCTATCGCGACAGCGAGGGCAGGATTAACTTCGCGCATTCTTTGAACAATACTGCGATCGCAGTTCCGAGATTTTTGATTTCTCTTGTGGAAAACTATCAGCAAAAGGACGGCTCAATAATAGTGCCTGAGGCGTTGAGAAAATATCTAGGAAAAGAAATAATTTCTTAAAATGCAAAAAGATTTTTTGGCGAGTTCCAAAAAAATCAGAAGAAAGCGGCTCGCGAGGAAGGTTTTATTTTTTTTCGCGCTCTTTTTCTTTTTTGTTTTTGCTTCCGCGGCGTTTTTTTCTTGTTATTCTTATTTTACAATAAAAAAAATTTCCATTGAGGGCAATTCTTCAATAAGCGCCGATAAGATATTGGATAAGGTTTCCGAATATTCAAGCGGTAAATATTTTATGTTTTTTCCAAAGAATAATATTTTTCTTTTGCCGGCGCAAAAAATAACAGATAATCTTTATCTGGCGTTTCCGCGCATTGAGGTTTTGTCTTTAAAGAAAAATTTTCCTGACGCAGTTTTTATCAAAATTAAAGAGAGAACGCCGGAAGCGCTTTTATGCGCGGATGGGGAAGGTCCGTCATCCGCCGTTGGCGGAGGCGGATGCGCTTTTGTGGACGGAAAAGGTTTTGTTTTTGAAAAGGCGCCTTATTTTTCCGGCGATATTTTTTTGAAAGTGCTTGACGAAAGAAAAGAAAATCGCCAGGTTGAATTAAGAAAAAATATTATTTCCGAAGATGAATTTAAAAAACTGATTGAATTCAAAAATCTTGCCAGAAAAAATGATATAAAAATCTCAAGCTTAATTTTAAAAAAAGACAATCTTTATGAATTTCGCGCGGAAGAAGGATGGCGCATTTTATTGAACGAAAGAAGCGCTCCGGCGCTTTCTTTTGAAAACTTAAAAATCGCTTTGGATTCTGAAGTTAAAGAAGAGAGAAAAAACCTGGATTACATAGATCTCCGCTTCGGCAACAAAGTATTTTATAAATTTAAATAATGTTGACGAAATAATTTTATTACTATATTCTATCTTAAAACGATTTAGTAATTTAAAAAAGTGGAGGTACTATGGCATTAAGAAAAAGAATGGACGATCCAACCGTAAAAGCAAGGAAGATATTAGAGCCGTTGTGGAATAAGGCAGATTTGAAAGGACGTTGTTGGGGGCCAAAACGCGCAGATAATGATTACAAAGGAACAAACATTACTATATTAAATGGTGAAGAACTTGTAACTGTTTCGCAAGGCGATAATGGCGGGTTGAGGATTCATGAATTTTTGAAGACAGAAAATACTTTGCTTGGCATAAAAGTCCGAGAGATTTTTGAAACAGAGGGATTGATTGAAGAGAAGCCAAAAAAGAAATAAGATTAGCTAGGTAAAAACCAAAGCGGGTGTTTTGTAAACAGAAAACCCGCTTTTTATTTTTTAAAATTTATAGATGAAAATTGAGGTGCCGGCGCGGGCCACCGGTTGTTTGTTATTAAGCCACGGATAGGAATCTTCCGGCTTGATAACAAATCCCTTTGCCGGTTTTCCTTTGGAGCTTTGCAAAAATGTGGCGGAAATGGCAAACCAGTTTCCTGGTTCCGGCGCGCCTTTTGACGACCACCACGATTCATATTTTTCTCCAAAATAATACGCTGGATTTCCTCCGCCGAAATAATCAATTTTTATTTTTTCTATATCATTATCCTCCACAAAATCTTTTAATCGTTTTAAATCCTGGCCCCAGTCGTAATTTGAATCAACCGCGATTTTATAACCGTCCATTGTCCCGCCGCCGAGCGCGTTGAAATAAGAAACATAATGGGGCGCGCTTAATACGGCTGACAAAAACATCCATGCGAGAAGAATAGCGACCAGACAGCATTTTTTTAACGGTTTTATGTACGCGCGATAAAAATTTTTAAGAAGATTTTTTATGATGTCAAAAATGTTTTCTGATCCGTTTATTATGATTTCATAACTTTTCACCCAGCGCGCAGTTTGTCTGGCGACAAGCAGATAAATGAACGGGAGCGTCGGCATAACATGGCGTATGCCTATATTTAGATTGCTTGTTATCGTCTGGAGGAAATAAACCGCGATAAAAATCATGGCTGAAACCAAAACGAAATTGTCGCGCGCCCATTCCGATGCGGCGCGCAAGCTTTTTTCTTTCGCATTAATTATGTTGCGTATGCCGAAAATTAAGGCGATGAGCGTAAGAATGTGGAACGCGAGACTTTCTTTTAAAAGATAAAGAAGCGGGAAATAAAGCGGAGTTCCGGAGGATGAAACCGAACCAAGAAAATATCCGGTGTTTCCGCCAGCCGCGCGCTGCATAACCATCAATACGCCGAAAAAATATTGCCCCCAAGCCCTCAAAACAGGCTTGTCAGCAAGCCAAATCACGGAATCCGCCAGCGGCCTTATGCCAAAAGAAGACAAGGTGAACTCTGTGTCCGCCATTTGCCGTTCCGGAGGATAATCCCATACATGAAATTGATAAACGGGCCAGATAACAAGAAGGCCTATGATGCCGATGAGAATAATTTTCCAGACAATTTTGCCAAACCGTTTGAGCCGATATTTTAAGCCGGGTTCGGCTTCATCAACAAATATCCAAATTGCGGCGAGCAAAAGATAAATAGGGGCCAAAATTACAAGTGAAAATTTGAGAAGTTGGGCTATGCCGAACGCGATGCCGGCGATGACAATATTTTTTCTTGTGGGGGTTTTAAGAAAATTTATGAATGACGCCAATCCTATGAAGAAACCGAATGCCGCGCCAAGGTCGGTTGTAACATAACGCGAGTGGGCGATCATTGTTGGCGAGAACGCGAAAAAGAAAAGAGTGAGCAACCCGACTTTGTCGCCGTATAATTTGCTTGTCCATTTAAAAAGCATCCAGCCAAAAAGTATGGCGAGAAGCATTATTGGAAATCTGGAAAAACGAATAATCCTGTCGGCGTTATTCCCGGATTCGTAAATGAAAATTCTGCCCATGTCCCATTGTCCGTTGATATGCTTTGTCCATTCGGGAACATTCGTTGGAAAATTCAAATTTAAAAACACTAGCGGCAAGGCTGATAAATCTTTGATTAGCGGCGGATGTTCCGGATTAAGGCGGTAATCATTTTGTGTTAAATAAGAATATCCCGAAGGAATATGCGCCAGCTCGTCCATCGTGGCGGAATCGTTCCACGCCGAGAAAAAAAGCAGAACAAACATTAATCCTAAAATTAAAACGGCTGTTATTTTGCTTATTTTACTCATTTTCTTTTTCTTGAATTAAAATTCCGGAGTCTGCCAAAGAAAAAAGTCCGGGAATGCTGTCTGAAAGTTTTTGGCGCAGAAGCGGATCGTTTTCAAGCATGAATATTTGCGCGTTTTTTTCTTTTTTAACTTCGCTTATAAAATCGTCAATGTTTTCCGGAAGCGCATAAAAAATATTTTTTTCTTTTTGCTTTTCGGGCGAAAAGGTATCCGTTATGAACATGACTGTTTGAGACGGCATTGGTATTCCTCTTACCTTTACGCCATCAGCGTTAATTATAACATATTTCTTTTTGTCTTTGGAAGAAAGTTTTACGCAGCTTCCCAATTCTCTGTAGTTTTCGTTGAATGCGTAATAAATATTCGGGCTCCCGGCCCATTGGATGAAATATTGCCTGTATGCCTGGATTGAAACGGTTATTAAAAACACGAAAAGCAAAACTAGCAATTCTTTTTTGATTCGCGAAACCTGTTTGGGCGATTCAGGAAATTTTAAAGCCAGCTTATCAATTTGCAGGATTATTTTTTCAATAAGCCAGGCAAGGCCGAGCGCGCAGAAAATCATAACAGGAATAATGGTGATAATCGCGCGAAGAGCGTGAGGCAGGCCTTCACTGGAAATTACGACTGGCAATAACATTACAATCAGCCAAGTCCATAAGAATAAATTTTGTCCGCCAGCCGGCGGATTAAAATTCGGAGTTTGCTTAAAATTTGTTTTTAGAGAAAAAATTAATCCGATTAAAAACAATGCCGAAAGCGGCCACCATAGTTGCGGAGCGCCAGCCAGATTGTGTCTCCAGTTCATGTCGCCGGCGACAAAAAACATGCCGGCGGTTTTCAAAATATTTTTTGCCAATTCAAAAACAGGGGAGTTTAATGAAAAAATTGACACTTGCGCGGTTCTTCCGAAAAAATCCTGCGGATTATTGTAAAAATAAAATAGCAGCGGAGCCGCGGAAATTGCGGCGCCAATCAGGAAAAGAAGCATCGGCTTGAAACTTTTCTTTTTTAGCAGAATTAAAAACGGCGGTATTAATAGCAGCGGAGCCGCGCGATAAGCTATATAAGAATGAAGGCCAAGGCCGAAAATTAATCCTGAAAGAATCACTTGGACATCCAGTGTCCAAGCCAACTTGGACACTGGATGTCCAAGTCCAAGTTTATCTATAATTTTCCATAACAGCCAAAAACTCCATACTAAAAAAAATGGCGCCATTATCGCCCTGAATCCGATGCGCGAAAAATTAATGTGCCAAAAAGATGTTGCCAGAAAAAAACTGGCGAGTAGCGCGACCGATTCCTTTTTGAATAGCTCTTTGGCCAAGAAATACAATCCCAGAACGGTAAAAACTCCGAAAATGGCGCTGACCAGCCTTAGCGCCCATGGTTCGTTGCCGAATAATTTTATTGAGAGCGCCTGGATGTTTATAAACAAACCTTCTCTGCCGTTGTTTTCCGGATAAAAAACTTTCGCGTTTTGCAAAAATGAATTTATTGAGCCGTCTCCAAGCGCCTCAATGGCGTTGTTGCCGTTCATCGCCTCATCCGGATAAAGGCCTGGCGGAATTGTAGTTAGCTGGTAAAGGCGGAAAAAAACAGCCAGCAATATGATGATAACCAAAAAGAAGACATTGTATTTTCTTAAAAAATTTTCCAGCCGGTCCATAAAGTTGTTTTATTATACAAAATTTATGTTATAATAACAATATATGAATAATTTTAAAAAAATAGATTTGCTAGTCGCGTTTTTGATAGGGGAAGTTTGCGCGTGGCTGATGTTTTTTATGGGCAGGAATCTCATTCTTGAAAATCCGGCTCTTGCCGCGGCAAGCCCGTATTTGAATTATTTGCCGATTATTTTTCCGGTTCTTTGCGCGATCGGAATGTTTGCCGCTTATTTTTTAAGCAAAATAATTCCGGTTGTTTATCAGGTCGCGAAATTTGTTTTGGTGGGAGGATTTAATTTTTTGCTTGACATGGGCATTTTGAATTTCTTGATTTTCGCCACTGGGATATCAACAGGCCTGATTCAATCCGGATTTAAGTCAGCGTCTTTTTTTGTCGCGGTTATCAACAGTTATTTGTTAAACAAATATTGGACATTCAAAAGAACGACGAATGAAAGCGCGTCTAAGGAATTCTTGCAGTTTATAGTGGTTAGCCTTGTCGGGCTTTTTATAAATGTCGCGACAGATTATGTTTTTGTGAACATGGTAAGCCCGTTTGGCGGCATGCCTTTGAAAACATGGGCGCAGTTTAGCGCCATGCTGGCGGCGGCAATAGGAATGACATGGAATTTTCTCGGTTACAAGTTTATAGTTTTTGATGAAAAGGGAATAAAGCAAGATGGACAACAAAATAGCTCTATACCGCAAATACAGGCCTAAAAACTTTGGCGAGGTAAAAGGCCAGGATCATATTGTGGATATTCTTAAAAACGCCGTAAGCGGGAACAGGATTTCCCACGCGTATCTTTTTGCCGGGCCGCGCGGAACCGGCAAGACCAGCGTGGCGAGAATTTTGGCAAAAGAAGCGGGGTGTTCTGATATTGATTTGCTTGAAATTGACGCGGCGTCTTCGCGCGGCATAGACGAAATTCGTGCCCTGCGGGACGCGGTTCATTTCGCTCCTCTTCAGGGAAGCGTAAAAGTGTATGTGATTGACGAAGTGCATATGCTCACAAAAGAGGCGTTTAACGCGCTTTTGAAAACTTTGGAAGAACCGCCAAAGCATGTGATTTTTATTTTGGCGACAACCGAGCTGGACAAAGTGCCGGAGACGATTGTTTCCAGATGCCAGCATTTCACTTTTCGAAAGGTTCCGGAAAACATCCTGCGCGAAGCGGTTGTTTCTATTGCTGATAAAGAGGGTTTTAAGATTGATGATGAAGCCGCCGGCATTGTGGCGCTTTCGGCGGAAGGTTCGTTCAGGGACGCGGAGGGAATGCTGGATCAGATTCTTTCTCTTGGCGATAAAAATAAGGATAAAAAAATAAGTGGCAAGGAGGTTAGGGATTTTTTCGCGGTGCCTTCACGCGAGGCGGTGGAGAATTTCATTTCAGCGATAATCGAAAAAAGCGCGGAAAGGGGATTGGAGATAATCCAGCAGTCAATAGGAGAAAATGTAGATATGAGAATGTTTTTAAAGCTTATTTTACGAGATGTGCGCGCGATGCTTTTGCTGAAAATGGCGCCGAGGATGAAGCCATTGCTTGAAAAGGCGCTTGGCGAGCGGGAGTTTAAGTTTGTGGAAAAAAACAAAGATTTATTCAACGCGGGCGAATTGGAAAAGGCTTTGAAAATATTGCTTGACGCGCATGATGTAAAAAGCAGGCCCTATTTGCCCCAGCTTCCGCTGGAGCTCGCGTTTTTGAAGATAATAGAA
>JAHIOX010000024.1 GCA_018895015.1 Patescibacteria group bacterium
ATTGGCATAATTATAATATTGCCCGGAATCATCATATTTAATATTAGGGCATTCTCCTCCGCCACAGTTAATTATTTGATCATTGGGAATATCTACTATGCATCCATTTGCGACCCAGCAATTATTAAGTCCGGTAAGCCAGTTGGCGCCGCTCAAAAAATTGCTATCGCGCTTATTCCTAATATACTCTTCCGCTTCTTGAGCAAGATAAAAAGCAATCATCTGATTTTGAGAAATTTTTGCCTCGCTTATGGCCTTTATCGCCAAAGTCAAAGGGCCTGTTAAAGACACGACTAAAACAGAAATCGCAACAAGCGCTTCTATTAAAGTAAACCCAGACTTGGTAAACCCGTCTATTCTATTGATATTTGTCCGCTTAACCATATGATTATTTCTTTTGTCCCGGCATGCTGGGATTTTATTTTTATTTCAGCGTCAGCGTAAGTAAAAGCCCCTGACCTTAAACTTACAACCGGCGCCGGTCTAAAATACACAATATCCATTGTATTAAGACTGCAAACGCCGGGCGGAGTATCTTTCCCATTCCCGCATAAATCATAAATGGTTTCTCCGGTTTTAATTTTAAACAGCTCAATTTGTTCAGCTCCGCCATCATACAGCTTGTTTCCATTCAAATCGGCGAATAGCAAAAAAGAATCCGGCGAGCTTGAATCAATGTGAATTCCATAGCCTGGGTACAGCCCGGAACCCGGAATAAATTCTCTTACGCCCAAACCATACGCCTGCGCCTGGCGAATGACCAAAGCGATTTCTTGCGCGGTCTTTTTTAAAGACATTCTTTGGCTAAATTCAGGATAATCCGCCAATATCAAGGCGGTTATAACAATCAAAATGCCGATTGTAACAATAAGCTCAACAACAGTAAAACCCCGCCTGCTTTTATTCAAATTTAAAAACCACCTCTGCCGGCGACTTAACAAAGGTGTCGTAGGGAGATGATTCTTGTTTAATTCCATTGACATAAAACATCCAATATTTATTATCAAGGCCGTTGGCAAAACCATCAATCCTCTTGGGACGAAAATCATTTGTCGCTTCAAGCGGGATGTTTGACAGCGCGGTTGCTTGCTGTAAAAGGCTCCACGCTCGTTTTTGCTCCTGGATATCGGCCTCAAAAGACTGTTTATCGTTCCCGTAATCCAAAACTAAAACTAATTTCCCTTCTTCTTTTACATCCTGCTTGCCGGAAGGATATATAAAAATTAATAACGCCAATATCGCGACTGCCGCTAATATCAAAAACCAATTTTTATTAATGCTTAATTTATTATTTGCGCCAATATTTGTATCCATAAAATAATGTTTATTAAATTATTAAACTAATAATCGCTTCTCCGAATAAAAAAGCAATTAATGTTCCTAGCGCAAGAAACGGGCCAAAAGCCAGCTTGCTTTTTATATTATAACTCTTTTTGAAAAAAAATAACAAAAAGATACCCACAGCCGCTCCAATCCAAAAAGCCAACATTAATGCCGGTAGCCCTTTTGAAAAACCAAGCAGCCAGCCAATGCCCAGCGCCAATTTCGCGTCACCCAAACCCATCCACGCGCCTTTAGAAATTAGCCAAAATAAGCCAAAAAAACTAAAAAATATTATGCCGGCTAAAAAATGCCATGTTTTGAAAATTCCAAATTCCAAATTCCAAATTCCAAATAAATTCAAAAATGCCAAAATGTTAAAACTATAAACAAAGAGATTGGGAATTATTTGGTGGCGGAAATCATAAACCGCGATAATAATAAGCAAAGAGAATATTAGAAAATAGTAACCCGTAACGAGTAACGAGTAACGAGTAACTAAAAATGTTGCTAGAAATAATAACCCTGTTATTATTTCTACAACTGGATATTGGATTGAAATTTTGCTTTTACAGTTCCGGCATTTCCCTTTTTGCGCTAAAAAGCTAAAAATTGGAATTAATTCATGCCATTTTAATTTATTGCCGCATATAAAACAGCGAGAGCCGTCTTTTATGATTGATTCCCCTGTATTGTAACGCAAAATTACTACATTAAGAAAACTGCCTATAATAGTTCCGAAAATAAAAATGAGGATGTAAATCAAAATCATTTAAATTAATTTTAACAAAATGTAAAGAAACAACAACCCCCGCCGCGATGAACATCGGGGCGGGGTGAATTCTGAACTAAACTCGAATCATTCTTAACTTACGGATTACGGAACAACGTCATAGCAATAGCTTCCGCTGTCAGCAGCATTACATTTAGCTGTATCAACACCATCAAAAGTAACGCCGTTATAAGCAACTCCTGCCGGGCATGTGATTCCGCCAGAATTACAATCTTTATCAGTAGATAAAGAAAGGTTGGTTGATTCTTCCAAAGAAGCGCCTAAATGATAGAAGGTCGGGTTAGCTGCCGGCGAATAAGCGTAGCTGTAGGAAGTAGTGCCAATCGGGTCCTTAGGTTCAGACGCGATGTGGCCTCCGGTGACAAGAGCGCCCAATGTCAATGGATACGCCCTGTTTGAATCAAAATACATTTCAAGCGCCAACTGAACCTGTTTTATATCCGCGACCCTGCGCGCGTCTCTTGATTTCTTTCTAGCGTTATTCAAAGAAGCGATAACGATAGAAGAAAGAATGCCAATAATTGCTATGACAACTAAAAGTTCAATTAAAGTAAAACCTTTTTTTGTTTTGTTCATTAAAATTATTTCATTAACTATAATTCTAATTTCGACCTTGCCTGCGTCAAGCAGGTTTGTTTCATTATTATAATTATATAACACTAAAAAATAAAATAAAGCGCCGTGTGGATAAATGCGGCTATATTCCGGAAGCAATATTGTAAATCGGGCCCAAAATGGCGATAAGAAGAATGCCTACCCCCAATCCCAAAACAACAATCATCGCCGGCTCTATGAGACTGATAAGCGTTTCAACGTCGTTTTCAACTTCTCTTTTATAAAATCGGCTTAATGTCTTTAAAATAAAGTCCAGCTTGCCGCTTTCTTCTCCTATTTTTATCATTTGGTAGACAAGCGGAGGAATATTTTCGTATTTTGAAAAAGACGATGAAAGGGGATTGCCGCTTCTGACCTCGTCAACTGTTTCAGATAAAATTCTTCTGTAAAATTCGTTTCCAACAATATCAGCGGAAATTTCCAGGCCTCTTACCAAAGATATGCCGCTGGTGATTGAAGTCTCAAGACTGTCGGTAATTCTGGAAATATAGAATTTTTTATACAACGACCCTATATAAGGAATAGCCAATTCAAAACGCGCGATCGCCAGCTTGCCGCTTTCAGTTTTGGAATATCTCCATAAAAAAACCGCGCCGGCAATGAGCGCGAGAAGAATAAATACTCCGAAATCGCGCGTGAAATTACTGGCGCCTATTACAATTCTAGTGTAAATGGGCAGTTCTTGCCCGACTTCCGTCAATATAACGGTCAAACGCGGTATGACAAAAGCCATCATCAACGACACAACAACAATAAATGTGGCAATAACGAATATCGGATAAATTAAGGCTTTTTTTGTTTTAGCGGTAAGCTCGTAAAAACGCTCAAGATAATCCGCCAAATAAGAAAATATTTCTCCAAGTTTGCCGGCTTCTTCGCCAGCCCTTATCATATTCACATAAAATTTAGAAAAAATATCCGGATGTTTTGCCAGCGCCTGCGAAATAAAAACGCCTCCTTTGACATCGTCAATTATTTCAGCCAAGCTTTTTTTTAATTTCTGATTTTGCGTCTCGCCGGCTATTAACTTAAATGACTCAATGGCTGGCACTTTTGCCTCAAAAAGAGTGGCCATTTGCCGCGATAAAATAACAATGTCGCGGGCTTTAACCCTGTTTAAAAAAGCCAGCGCGCGATTTAAATTCCATGTGTCTCCTTCTGCCGGGCTTATGGAAACTATAATAAAATTCCTGGCTTGCAAAGATTGAATGGCGATATCAATGCCCGGCGCGTCAATCGCGCCAGAGCTTCTTTCGCCTTCTGTGGTTGTAACTGTATATTTATATAACATTTTATCGCGGATGGCCGCAAGCCTAGCTAACCATTGCCTCCAGCTCTCTTGGATTTAGAGAATAAGCAAACGCGTTTTCAACGGTAATTTCGCCTTCGCGGACCAAACTGGCAAGAGAACGGTTCAGACTAATCATACCCGATTCAAGGCTTGTCTCAATAACCATGTCTATTTCATGCGTTCTGCTTTCGCGAATAATATTTTTAATCGCCGCGTTATTTATAAGAAGTTCGTAAGCGACAATCCGGCCTCCGGAAATACGCGGCACAAGGCGCTGGGAAAATATTCCCAAAAGGGCGTTTGCGAGCTGAAGGCGTATTTGATTCTGCTGTTCGGGCTGGAAAGAATCAACAATCCTGTCAATTGTCTGGGCGGCGTTATTGGTATGGAGAGAAGATAAAATCAAATGCCCTGTCTCAGCCGCTGTTACAGCCGCGGACACTGTTTCAATATCCCTCATTTCGCCGATCATTGACACATTAACATCCTGCCTGAACATAGACCGCAAAGCGGTATGAAAATCCATTGTGTCAATTCTTATTTCTCTCTGGTCAATAATAGATTTATCTTGTATGAAATAATATTCTATCGGATCTTCTATAGTCAAAATGTGCTTGGATGCGTTGTGGTTTATATGATCAACCATTGACGCCAAAGTGGTTGATTTCCCGTGCCCTATCGGACCGACCGTAAGAAAAAAACCTTGCTCTTTTCTGGAAAAATCCGCAAGGACATCGGGCAAATTAAGCTCCTTGAATGTTTTTATTTCGGTTGGTATCAACCTTAAGGCGGCCCCTAAAAAACCGCGCTGGTAAAAAGCGTTAACGCGGAAACGCGCCTTGTCTTCAAAAGAATAAGAAAAATCTAATTCTTTGTTATCGGTCAAAAGTTTGCGCTCCTCTTCTTTGAGCATCGCGAAAATTAATCCCTCCGTGTCTTCAGCGGACAAAATAGGCTTTCTTACCAATGGAATTAGCGCCCCGGAAACTCTAAATGTCGGGTGCCTGCCTACGCTGATATGAAGATCCGATGCATTTTCTTTGACAACGGTCAAAAGCAGTTCCGTTAATTCTTTTTTATAATCTTTCATCCCGTTAGAAATTTTATTATTCTATTAATTTTCGTCCCGTTATTACAACATGAATTTCTAACGGGATTCATAAAATTTTATCTATTTTTTTAACAATCTCCGATGGAGTAAAATACGCTTTAACAATATACTCATGCGCGCCTAAACTCAATCCTTTTTCAATATCTTCTTTTTGGCTCACATTTGATAAAATAATTATCTTGCTGTCTTTAAGCAGGTTTTCTTTTTTAATGGTCCTTAAAAAGTCAAAACCGTCAATTTCCGGCATAATAACATCCAGAAGCACCGCGTCCGGCGAAATTCCGCCGCGTATTTTTTCAAGCGCTTCTACCGCGCCAAAAGCCACATCAACATCAAACCCGAATTCTTGGAATTTAATTGAATACATATCCAAAAGAAATTTATCGTCGTCAATTATCAAAATACTTTTTTTATTTTTATTTTTATTTGTTAAAACCATGTTTATAAAATAATTATAACTTATTTGCCTCTTCAAGGCCAACAGTTCCGTTAAACACTTTTATCAAAGCGGATTCGCGCATCATCAACATTCCCTGTCTTCTCGCCTCCTTTATAATTTCCGACTCTGACGGGTTGGTTAAAATTATATTTTCAAGCTCAGATGTTTTTTGTAAAATTTCATGCACGGCTATTCTTCCCCTTGCTCCTTGCGGACACAAGCCGGACGGCACTCCCTGATAAATTTTATCCGGAATTTGTATATTTTTTGCTATCTCCGGAGGTATTCCCGAAAGCTCCTTCTCAATCCTTTCTCTCACCGCTCCGGCTACCGGCATTTCTTTCCTTGAATCCGGGCAAAGAGTTCTTACCAAGCGCTGAGCTATCGCGAGCAGCAAGGTTGGCGCGATTAAAAAAGGGTCAACGCCCATATCCACCAAACGCGGAATTACTCCGGCGGCGTTATTTGTGTGGAGAGTCGCTAAAACCAAGTGGCCGGTAAGGGCAGCCTGTATAGCCAGGGCGGCAGTTTCCTTATCGCGTATTTCCCCGACCATTATTATATCAGGGTCCTGCCTTAAAATTGAACGCAAGCCATTGGCGAAATCATAATCAATTTCCGGCCTGACTTGCGATTGATTAACGCCCTCGATATTATATTCAATCGGGTCTTCCAAGCTGACAACGTTATGCCTTTCCCTGTCAAATTCCTGCAACATCGCGTAAAGACTTGTTGTTTTGCCAGAACCGGTAGGCCCGGTAAGCAATATCAAACCATAAGGCCTTTTAATCGCCTCCCTGACAATTTTAATTTGGTCGTCTAAAAAACCTATTTGCTCAAGCGTCTTAACATTTTTCGTTTTATCAAGAATACGTATAACGACTTTTTCTCCAAAAAAAGTAGGGAAGGTGGAAACGCGAAAATCTATCTCTCTGTTTTCAATGCGCGCCTCAAAGCGGCCGTCCTGCGGCTTTCTTTTTTCATCAAGCTTCATGTTAGTCAATATTTTGATTCTGGCGACTATAGCCTCGTTAACATTAGATGGCAATATAATGCTAGTGTGAAGAACTCCGTCCAATCTAAAGCGGACTTTCAATTTTTCTCTCAGCGGCTCTATGTGTATATCGGAAGCGGCGCCTGTTACCGCGTGTTTTAATATCACGGCCACCATTTTGGTGATAGGCGCCTCTTCAACAAATTTTGTTTCTGGTTTTAAAATATATTCGGACGCCAAATCTCTGTCTGTTTCAGACAAAGCCATTTCAAGCTCTCCTAAAACTTTTGTCACCTCTCCGTGGAGCCCTTGGTATTCCTTGAGAACAAACTCCAAATCCTTGTCCGCGATAAGCAAGATTTTAAAAGGTGTGTTTAATTTTGAAATAATAAACTGCAAAGCTTCTCTCGCTTCCATATCATCCGGATTAACCATGCCGATTTCTAAAACGCCGTCTTTTATCTCTATCGGAACAAATTTGTAATGGCGCGCCGCCTCTTCAGGTATTTGTTTTAAAATATCAAAAGGTATATTGCTTCTGGAAATGCTTTTGGTTGGCAAACCAGTTGCTTCTCCTTTCGCGCTTAAAATATCCGAATCTGACACTCCTTCCGATTTAAGAAGATTTTCAATGGCAATTCCGGTTTCTTTAGATTTAGTTAAAAGCTTTGCCAGCCCATCTTGGCCTATAATATTTTTTTTAACCAGTATATCGGCGAAATTCATAATTAATGCAATGATTAAAACGCGGAAAAAGGATTATTCCTGCCGGTTTCCGGCTCTGGCAATTGGACCGAATAATCAATAAGCCCTTTAAACAGCGCGCTGTTTAAAAACTCGGTATCAAGTTCAATTTTTCTTACCAATGATAAGAGTCTCAAAATTTCGTTAACCTGTTCAGTCTGCCCAGATGAACCGACGCCTGTTTCAACCGATACTCCGTCCGGTACTACGGCTTTTTCTTCTTTGATATTGCCGGAAGAATACCACATATAAACGCCAACCAGCGCGATAACGACAAGAATTATTATTAAAATTTTTATTTTTTTTTGCATATTATTTTTTCCAATAAGTTACGGCGTTTATGTCAAACTCGTAAAAATCGGACTCGCCGGAAGAAAAACTGACATTGTTTATATCCACCAAGCGAAGATTTTTCTCCATGTCGCTTAACAAAGAATAAAAAGATTTGTAAGGGCCGGATATTTTCATTGAAAAAGCTACGGTGTCGTATGGCTGTTTTTCAATAACAAAAGTCGGCTTTTCTTCGTCTCCAGTTGATTTTATGTCAAACTTTTTTAAAGACATCCCGTTTTTTTTCAAAATATTCTCAATTTCTATAATAAATTTTATCGGGTTTGGCTGAGAAGGAAAAAATTTATTTAAGCGCTCCATGTTTTCCTGCGGAATCGCGTTGTATTTTACAAGCAAATTGTCTCGAATTTCCTGAATTTGTTTAGCGCTGGAAAGGACATCCTCAAGAGCAGCCTTTTGCGCCCTTAAGCCGCTTATTTCGGAATAATACGGCTTTGTCCATGTAAAAAATATTGCCATGGCCGCCACCAGAAAAACTGTTGATATTATTGATTTAAACATTTTTTTATTTAAACGCTATATTAACGACAAAATTAATATTCCCTTTCTCGCCCAAGCCGAGACCCGAGAAATTCACGCTTTTTATGCTTTTGTCTTTTTCAAACACCTCCGCTTGCAAAGCGAGGCTGGTATAGCTGTCCGCGAGCCCGTCCATTGAAATCTGCGCGCCGTTGTCTTTTGAAAGCGTGTATCTGAAATTTTTAAAACTCACGGTTTTTACGGTATTATTTTCAAGAAAATCAAAAATAGGCAACAATGTTTTGTGCTGTTCCAAAAGAGTTTTAGAGGCGTTTATCTTATCAGACATACTAATAAGCTCGGCTATAAGAGACGGCTCCAAAGCGTCTTTAATGCGGCTCACGGAATCGTTCAATCCAGCGATATCATTTTTTAAGGAGTTTCTGTAAAAAAATACGCCGCCAAAAAGCAAAGCGGAAATTAAAAATATTAAAAAAGAAATTGAAACAAAAACACCCTGTCCTTTAGTATAAATTGGCGTATCAATATTTTTTTTGGGAATAAAAGATATTTTATTTTCTGGCATATTATAATTCCCTAAGGGCAAGCCCAAGGGCTATTGAAAAATTGGGGCCCGCATCTTTCAGAGCGTTTACCAAAAAAGCGGGATGCTCGGTTTTGGAAAAAGGATCTGCTATCTCTACTTCTATAGTAAACTTCTTGACCGAGAAATCAACCAGCCCTTTCAACAATGCTCCTCCTCCGGTAAGAATTATTTTCCCGACGGAACGGCGATATTTTTTTTGAAAATTTTTTATAAAATTATTCGCTTCCATAAAAATATAATCTAAAATCGGTTCAAAAATCGTAACGACTTCGGCATGCTCCGGCAAATCAGAGAGTCCTATTTCCCTTTTCATCTCTTCCGCGCGCTCAAAATCTATGGACAATGCGTGGGAAAGCGCCAACGTTAACTCCTGCGAACCATGGCTTACTGAATGCGAAGACTTTATAAGCCCTCCGTCAACTATCGCCAGTTTTGTAGTTGACGCGCCAAAGTCTATCACGGCTACAGGCGAACTTTCTCTGCTGGCCGACGATCTTACCATGCTAAACGACTCTATCTCGTAAGCTTTTGCCTTCAAATTCACTTTTGGCATTATGCTTTTGTAATCATTAATCGTATCTTTATGTATCGCCGCCAAAAGAATCTGTGTTGGCTTTTTGCCTGTTTCGTCCAATCCGCCAGCCGGCGGATTATTTTCATCGCTTTCTTCATTCTCAACACTGTCTGGCAATATCCACCAATCAAAAACAACTTCAGAAATTGGTATCGGGATATACCGTCTTGCTTCCATCTGCAGAACTTCAGCCGCGTTTTTGTCCGGCATAAACGGCAAAGTAATCATTGTGACAAAACTTGATTGTAAAGGAATGGAAACCACGGCGTTTTTAGCGTTGGCGTTTGATTCTTTTAAGACATCTTTCAACGCTTCCACTATAATTGCTTCCGGCAATTTCGCGGCTTGGCCAATTTTTAAATTCGCGTAAGGCCCTAGCGCGATCTCGCCGTATGTTTCCAGAATCGCCCTCTCTTTTTCCTTCCGCAACTGAATAATTTTAATAAAAGCCGTGCCTATATCAATACCTAAAACACTGTTTTTCCCTTTGCCCAGCCAATCAAAACCGTTAAACAGACTTTTGAAACTAAATTCCATGACATGTATTATATCATATTATATCATAGGCGTATGATTATATGTTGAAAAAACTTATCCACACTTTTTTAAATTTTCTTTTCCCGCAAAAATGCGTCGGGTGCGGAATAAAAAATAATCCGCCATCTGACGGACTATGCGACGAATGCCTGGCGAAAATTGATTATTCGGGCGGCGCTCCGCGCCCGTACATATTCGCCGCCTCCGCTTACAACGACGCGTACATTAAAAAAACGATTTGGCTGCTGAAATACCGCGGAGCGCGGGGCGCCGCTGAATCGCTGGCAAAATTGATTTACGAGAGAGCCGGAGAAGCTCGGCTTCCAATTGGAAGCCGAGCTTCTAAATCAAACTGGATTATAATTCCAATCCCTCTTTCAAAAAAACGATTGCGCGAAAGAGGATTCAACCAATCAGAGCTTATTGGAAAACATTTGTCCGCCAGAATGTCCGTTAGAATGGAAACAAATGTCCTTTATAAAAAATTCCACACAGAAACGCAAGTTTCTGTAAAGGACAAAAATGAAAGATTAAAAAATCTGAAAGGAAGTTTTGGCGTTAAAAATCCTGATATGATACGCGGCGCGAACATTATTTTGATTGACGATGTTTGCACAACCGGCGCCACAATCTCCGAAGCGCGCAAAGTTTTGCGCGAAGCCGGCGCCAAAAAAGTAATCGCTTTTGTCGTCGCGAGCGGATAAAATAATGAAATTAAAAAGGGCGAAAATTCAATTCCGCCCCTATTCTTATCTTCAAACAAACCAACTAAGTAAGTATCTGCCGTTGCGCCTGCTGGCGTTCATAATCTTGTTTTATTTCCAAAAAATACAATCCTTTTTCGTCAGCCAGGATGCGTTCTACATTATTATTTCCAGAAGAATGGAAATGCACACTAGGCATTAAACCATTCTTTTTGATTTTCCCAGCCAGAATTTTTTCCAGCAAACTGATCGCTGGAATATTAAAGCTGTCAATGCCAATAATGACGGTTTTGAAACAATGCAATCCGGGCTTATGGCCTGGTCGCAAATAACCACTCTCTACCAAATGCCAATTTCCTGCCAATATTTTCTTGGCAGTGTGAATTGCCAATCCGCACGCCTCAAGTTTATCGATGGCTGAAACGACATTCCCCGCCTCATAAGCCTCATAAAATGACAGCTCGCACGACAATTCAATTGTAATATTCATTTTGGGCTTTTCCAAATCATCATCTCTTTTCCTTTTTCTCGTCATAAAATCCTCCCCGTAATTATATTGGATTGAATTTAAATCAAAGAACTTTTTAAGAATTCTAACAAATAAACCAAAAATTATCAATCATTTCCCAAATTGAAAATTGGCAAAGCCAAAGACGAAATTATAATGATTCTATGAATTTTTCAACCGAATCTTCGCCCGAGAAATCAAAGTTTTGCGCGAAGCCGGCGCCAAAAAAGTAATCGCTTTTGTCGTCGCGAGCGGATAAAATTATTTTATTCCGTAGTTTTTCCGTCAAAATGCTCTTCGCCTGCCATCGCCTCCGCCTTTGTCTTGCGAATCACTCCATCGCGGTGCTCGGCCGGAGAATACACGGTGTAAAGTTTCATTTTTTCTGTTTCGGAAGAATTAACAATATTATGCCTGGTTCCGGCCGGAATAACGATCGCCGAACCGTCGGCGATTTTATGCTCCGCTCCATCCAAAACCGCCAAGCCGCTGCCCGCTTCAACGCGAATAAACTGGTCTAGATTATGGACCTCGTCGCCGATTTCTTCTTTCGGCTCAAGAGACATCAACACAAGCTGGCTATGTTTGGCAGTGTAAAGCACCTTGCGAAAATTTTCATTTTCCAAAGAATCTTTTTCAATATTTGCAATGTATCCTTTCATAAAAAATATTCTTAATTATTGCCTAAAATTATCTGGCGAACAATCTGAACATCCAGCCGAATAAACTAAATCCTTTTTGCGCTGTTCCTAACGAATTTTCAATTTCCAAACTAGCTTGTTCAAGCGTCTGAATTTGCTCCATTAGTTGCTGCTGGTCGCCTTGGCTGGCAAGCTGATTTTTGACCTGATTTAACTGATTGATTTGTTCGCGGTTCTGTTCCAATATTTTTTTCGCGCTGTTTATCTCGCCGTAATTCGGACCGACAAAAAACTTGACAAGCTCGCTTCGGCTTTGAACTTTTTGCAAGCTCGCTTCCAGTTTTTCCTGATTTTGATTTTGAGTTTGGGCGATTGTTCTCACTTGCTGGCCAATCCCGCCGTTTCGCTCGGCAACTTGCAACATTTCTTGCACGGCATTAGCCACTTTACTTCTTCTCTGTTCCGCAACAACTGAACCTGATTTATTTTGGCTCTGCGTTCCTTCTTGCTCGTTATTTTGAATTTGGTTTGCTTCGCCCTGATTTTGTGTTTGATTCTGATTTTGGACTTGGTTTTGGTTTTGGTTTTGGTCGCCCGTTTCGCTCATGTCTTGAGACTGTTGCTGCGCTTGCTGTTTGGCTTGGTTGCCAATATCGCTATCAATGTTTTTGCTTGCGGCGCAGGCATTGCCGGCAATAACGAAAGTCATTGCCAATACGCCAGCCGATAAAATTTTATTCTTCATATTTTTGTTTTTAATAAATTAATAATAATTGCGCGCTTGTTAAAATAATCAATATTGTTATTCTAACAAATTTTGCAATTTTGCCAATACGGTGACGATGTCCGCAAGTTAGAACCGAAGTATCGGGCAAAACGGCTAACTATTTGGACTCTTGACCCAATTATACAGGAATTAAGGGCTATTTTCAAAATTCATCCTGAATGGTTTGAAGTGCCGAAACCGAAGTCAGATAAGGGAAAGAATGAGGTTGATTACTCAATGTAAGACCAATGAATACTCTACTAGAAAGACTATAACGCTCGAATCTTTTTTCGCATTTTATCAATAAACTCGGTCTTGAATGTAATATAAGTTCGCTCACCTTCCCGATGTTGCTCCATATAGCTTGGGAGAGTCTGTCGCTTATGAATTTCAGAATCATCCGTGTCAGCCTCAATTCTCAGGCCTGGCAAGGGCACAATCCGTTGGGCAACTGCTTTCCCGACTTCCTTTCCTCCTTTTTTAAACCTCAAGTGTATTGTCCATATGCTCAAGAATGGGTGTTCACTGCTCACATTCTTTCTAAGCAGATTGATCCACTCCTCGCTTTTTTCGTGATTTACAAAAACTAACAAACTAAACTTTACTGGCTTGTCGCCATATTGCTTCTGTTTTTTCTCAACAACTTTTAGGGCTTCGTCAAAAGATTTGAAATGGGGGTAAATGCCGGTTAGCTCTACAGACTCCATCTTCATATCGTCAGGATTTTCTGCAAAAGATATAAAATCAAAATCAGGGTAAGCTCTAGTGGCTTGGTCATATTGCGCCAACCACCAATCTCTCCGTAGATATTGCTTTAAGGTAAGAGTGAAAAAATATGCCGCGAATCCCTCTCGAGCTTTCTTCACTTTCTCATCTGAGCTTGTAAAGAATTTTTCAGCGCCAACTTTTTCTAAAACTTTACCAACCTGGTCTAGAAGTGTATGCGGATGTGCAAAAAATATTCCTGTCATAATTATTCCGCTTCATATTACCGGTTACCTTTTGCTCGATTGTGTGTCTTACACAACATCTCACAATTATTAAGCATTGTTTTACCACCCTTACTTTTCGTAAGATATTTATTATCAAAATTAG
The DNA here is from genome assembly GCA_018895015.1 of Patescibacteria group bacterium. Classification (GTDB taxonomy): domain Bacteria; phylum Patescibacteriota; class Minisyncoccia; order UBA9983; family UBA9983; genus JAHIOX01. Next base: position 13,550 of record JAHIOX010000024.1, read on the forward strand.
ATAATTTAACGATATCCGACTTACCAAAAGTTAGTTGGGTAATACCTTTGATTTGAGACCAGGGATTGCCTTCTTGGAAAATGACAGAGGAGTATAAAGATAGAAAAACCACTGCAATTAAAATGACTGCGGAGAGAAGTAATAAAACTTTTTTATTTTTTGAAGAATGTTCAAAAATCATAGAATTAGATTTGCGGATTACCTTTCTCTTGTCTTTTGTACCCATCAACCAAATACAAAATTCCTGGAATAATAGGAACAGCAAGGTTGACACTAAAGTTTGCTTCCGTTAAAAGCCCGACGATAAAACCAATTGCAATCGCACCAACAATAAGCCAGCCTGCAACTTTCGGATATTTCCAACCCAAAGCTAAACCGATAAAAACCAATGGCATCATAGAAAGCGCAACATTTTCCCATAGAGAATAACTCGAATTAGCAAATGGCAATGGATTGCCGTAACCAAAATAAAAAGGCAAGGCAAACACCAAGATGCACAATGAAAGTATTCGAGCGGACCATTTGATTGTTTTCATATAATAATTTTACTTATTTTGCTTAGAATTTTTCTTAATACGTTTTATGGCCGTAATGATAATAGTAACAATCATTACCAACCCAATCATTTGAGCCCCAGGACTATCATCTTTCTCTCCAAATACAATTAAAAATGCTCCAAACGATAGAATTAGGACCATAAGACTCCAATATAAAATGTTATTTTTTATATCCATAAACTATTAACATTATAACAAAAAAACACTTTTTATAATAAAGAAAATAATTCGTCAATCGGGGTTTTTAACTCTTTCGCGATATTGAGTGCCAGTTTTAGCGAAGGATTATATTTCCCTTGTTCAAGAAAAACAATAGTCTCTCGCCTTACCCCAGCTTTCTCTGCCAATTCCTCTTGAGTAATACCGAGTTTGGTTCTAAATTTTTTAATCTCGTTTTTCATCTTTGGAACTGTGTTTACTATAATATTTGAAAATGGCTGAGTAAGTAAGCATCAAGATACAAACTGAAAAAGCCAGCGTCATAGCAATAGGTTGATAAAAGGGATTTGCGTTACTAAGAGCATACAAAACGAACATAATAATTACCCCGATCCATGATGTCAGTTGAATAGCAAGTAATGCTGATTTTCCACCGATTTGATAATCTCTTTCGTCAGCTATTACATCGACAACTTTCTTTCTTAGATAAAAGAGTGTAAGGGATGACAAGCCCAAGACCATGATTGGAATGAAAAAATTACGAAGAACCAAAGACTGACTAAATATAAAGGCCATGACAATAACTATTCCTAATCTTATTTTATTGTATGTTTTTAATGTCATATTATTTGTTAATTATTTCTAACTATTTATATGTTAGAAAAATATAACATTATTGTCAAGTGGATAAATCGACCAAACAAAAACAGCGACCATAAAGTCGTTGTTTTTATTTACAATTTATCATGCACTCGGGTCGCACATTCGTCATAGACAAATGGGTTGACTCCGATAATAAATTGTGTTGGCGGGGACGATGTCCACAACTTTGAACCTAGAAAGTGGCTCAAATTCGAAGATATTGATAAAAGTATACAAGAATTGAGGGTTATATACAAAGTTCATCCGGAATGGTTTGAGACGCCAAGACCAAAGTCGGTTAAAGGTAAAAACGAGGTGGATTATTCTTTCAGAGAATTATCTTCCTGATCTTCTTTCAGATTCTCAAAGTATTCCTTGGCTTTGAGTTGCATGTAGTAGTCGCAATAGATCTTTACGGCAATTACTTCCGTAAGGGTTATCGGGTGGTGCTTCTCGTGTTTAACGTCAGCTTCTAGCGCCTTGCCCAGATCGAGGGTCTTATCGAGGTCTTTCATTTCCTTGACCTTCTCAAGTTGTTTCTTCGCGACCTCCTTGAAGTCACTTATGCCATCCCAGTCACCAAAGGTTCGGGTAGCAGTTTTCAGAGCTTTATAAAAACTCCCGAAAGCATTTGCCTCAAGAGGCAAATGTATGTCGACCTTACTGAAGCACGTCAGCCCCATAGCATACTCCCTTAAGAATTCCTCGAGTTTTTTAGACTCTCTCATGAAAAGGGCGACCAGATGGTAGACGTTCTGCACAGCATTCTGATCGAGTACCAGATTCGCCTCGTCAAAACCAACATGCAATCGCTTTTGTGGTGCAACACGTAGTTTTATTGAACCATTTGGGTCTGCTTCAAGATCTACAATGTCTTCGTAGTACGTCCAGATGTCTTTTTGTACGTTCCACCAAAAAACACCCAGGGTACCGACGTTGAACGCCAGCACGACCGTTTTTGCCATGAACAATCCGTGTTCCCAAACGTAGTTCGTATGGAGACCTTTTGGCAAGGTAAAATCAATGAGCATCTCGCCTTTTGTTAGCTTGGTTGCATCCTTGCGGTCGGATTTGTATATTTTGATGCCATTAACTCCCTTGTTCCAATCAACGAAAGCGTTGTTTCGGATCGAGTGAGATGGGGTTTGTATTCGAATTCTCATCCGATATTTCGGCGCAAATGCTTCTTCGCCCTCCGGTTTCTTACGCCGCAATTCCTTTTCAGCATACTCACGCATTTCAGTCTCGTTTTTACGATAGAGCTCACGTAACCACTTGATCCACTCCTTCCCATTCGCAACCTCCGTAAGTTTCTTCAGAGATGCAGAGCTGAAGATTTGCTTTCGGTGTTCAAGATCTTCCACGGCTGAAAAGAACCATGTGATTTCTTCAACATCGCCTTCTTCAAACTCAATTAGTTCGCTAGCCTTCTCGACCTCGAGACGTACGCGAGCAAGCTCTACGAGGGTTTTTACCTCTCCATCCTTTACGCGCCCATCAAATGCTAAAGGATTTTTAGGGTCGGTATAAAGGGTCTCGAGGCGTCTCTCGTGCAGCGTTGTCGCGAGAAAGCGATTCTGCTCAATGTTCTCTTTTGTGAACTTAGTGTTGCGTAGCATGCTTCCGCCCCAAAATGCCCAAAAGAGTTTCCTTATGTGCTCATCGGTTGGAAGTTCTTCCTTTCCTGTATGTGCAGTTTGAGACATGAAATTTATCGTGCTCAAAATGGAAACGCCTATTTCCTCCAGAGCAAGGAGTGCGAGGTGGAAACATATTGGATCAACTCCTTTGTCTAGCTCTCGCTCCGCTGTAGCCAAAAGAGACTCCGCGCTTGCAAGGCACGTTTCCCTTACTTTTTTGAGGTGTGTATGACGTTCTTCTGGTGTCATGAGAAATTTCTTAGGTTTATATATTTTGTGTGGATAAGTAACTTTGATTTTCTACTTTTGTTCTATTATAATAAATGTACTGTAAACAAGTCAACCTATATGCTCACAAAACGCCAAAAAGAAATCCTTGATTTTGTCGAAAGCTATTCGCAAAAGAAAGGATATTCTCCTTCTTTTGAGGAAATCAGAAAGCGGCTTAAACTTGCTTCTGTTTCAACTATTCATTTTCACATCTCAAAACTCAAAGAAGGTGGTTTCTTAGGAAAAACAGAAAATAAGGCTCGAGCGATCATCGTTGCGTCTAAGGATCCAATGGTCAAAATTCCCTTTTTGGGAACTATTGCCGCAGGTGAGCCAATAGAGGCGATTCGCCAAAACGAATTTATTGCTGTTTCCAAAAATATATTGCCTAGCACCGGCAATCTTTATGCTCTGCGAGTAATCGGAGATAGTATGGTTGATGAGAATATCAAAAATGGAGATGTTGTCTTAGTAAAGCAACAGGATACAGCGGAGAATGGAGAGCGTGTTGTTGCTTTGATAGATAACCACGAAGCAACTCTAAAGAAATTCTATCAAGAGCGAGGACATATCAGATTGCAACCTGCAAATAAAACTTTTGAACCAATTATTATTAGAAAAGATCGCGATATCAAAATTCAAGGAGTAGTCTTGGACGTTATTCGAAATCTAGATTCTAACGTAGATGTTGAAACTCAACAATCACCACAGCAAATCCAGTCGGCTAAAGTTTTTGATGAGGTACCGATAAATTCTGTTCTCCACGGAGACACTATATCCTTGTTAAGAAGATTTCCCGACAAGTCAGTTGATCTTGTATTGGCCGATCCGCCCTATAATTTGTCTAAAGGCAATAATATAAATTTTCAAAACAAAGGCTTAAAAGGATTTGGTGGTAAGTGGAATAAGGTCATGGAAGATTGGGATAATCTGCCTTTTGTGGACTATATGAATTTTACTTATGAATGGTTAAAAGAGGTTAAGCGGGTATTAAAGCCCACCGGTTCAGTTTGGGTCTTCGGAACCTATCACAACATAGGTCTTATAAATACCATTTTTCAAATTCTAGAAGTTGAAATAATAAATGAGGTTGTCTGGTATAAACGTAATGCTTTTCCAAATCTTGCGGGACGTCGCCTAACAGCGAGCCACGAGACTTTGCTTTGGGCTCACGCAGGTAATGGTAAACGTAATTATTATTTTGATTATCATGCATCAAAAGAGTTTTCGGAAGATTCTGATAGACTTAAAGAAAGAGGTAGGCAGATGAGAACTGTTTGGGATATTCCCAATAATAAAGAGCGAGAAGAGCTTCGCTTTGGTAAACATCCAACACAAAAACCATTACGTGTTTGTCGAAGAATAGTGAAAATTAGCTCAAAACCTGGTGATGTTGTACTGGCTCCGTTTGCTGGAGTAGGAAGTGAGTGTGTTGCCGCGAAAGAACTCGGCAGAAGATATATTGGTATTGAACTCGAGAAAGAATATGTCGATATAGCGAAGAAAAGATTATCGGCAACAAATGAAATAAAAACATTGTTCAATTAGCTATGAAAGTCAGTCCTTTTATTAAATGGAGTGGTAGCAAAAGATCTCAAGCAAAAGAGATAGTTTCTTATTTCCCCAAATCTATCGACGTATATTACGAACCTTTCTTAGGTAGTGGTGCAATTATAGGTTATTTGAAACCCCGGAAGGCAGTCACTTCTGATATAAATAAGCCACTCATAGAGCTCTGGCGGGAACTACAAAAAAATCCAAAAAATATTTCCAGTTATTATAGAAAACAGTGGAATTCTTTACAGAAAAATGGACATACTTATTTCTACAAAATCAGAGATAAATTCAACAAAGAAAAATCTCACATGGATCTTTTATTTTTAACGAGAACATGTGTAAATGGACTAATTCGATATAACAAAAGCGGTGAATTTAATAATTCCTTACATCATACGAGAAAAGGCATACATCCCGATCGCCTTGAAAAAGTTATCTTTGAATGGTCTACGGTCATACAAAAATACATATTCCAAGATTTTGACTATAAAAAAACCACACAGCATGCCCAAAAAGGAGATTTTGTTTACCTTGACCCCCCTTACTTTAATACTGGTACAAGATATTTCGGAGCAATAGACCATCAGGAATTCATTGAATATCTAGCCGATTTAAATAAGAGGGGTATTAGATTTGCACTTTCCTACGATGGGAAACGTGGCGAGAAATCTTTTGTTGTAGATATTCCTAAAAATTTATACAAAAAACATATACTTATTCACTCTGGTAATTCTACTTTCAATAAGGTTCAAAATGGTAAGGTTGAAAAAGTTTATGAATCTCTTTATCTCAACTACTAAATTTAGTAGTGTTTTAGTGTTATTAGGCCGCCAAGTCTTTGTGAAAGTTTTGTAATAAGTGGCAAAATACTTTCTCCTTGTTTTGTGGTAACAATATGGAGAATCGTCTGTTTTTCTTCGGGTTTAAACTCAACACCAAAAACTATATCTACTTTAGCCCTAACTAAAGCGAGCTTTAGACTTTTAATATTTTGAAAACGAAACGCAGCACCGGATAAAAAGGATGCGTCGGGAAGTTTCTTTCCTACGTATTGATTCCAATTTACGATACCCTTTTCTCTGAAAGCTGTCGGTGCTTTTTGAAGAAGAGCTTTAACATAATCAATAAGTCTTGGGCCAATTTTATTTTCAAGTTTTGCCTCTAAGTCTTTTGACTCTATTGAAAGAAAGTTATTTGTATCTTTAAGTTGAACCAAATGATCTGGCCGTTTCGATTTTAATCCAGACACTCTTGGTAAGGATGTCCACCTGAATTCTTGTCCTGAACTAAAGTTTAAAACACTAATACCACTCCAATCTCCGCCTGGAGGATTACACAGCGACTCATGAATCCCATAACCAGTAGCGTTTGAAAATAGGAGGTGCAAAACAGAATCTACATCATGTTCTCCAAAATTCGGAACATCGTTGGCGGCGGGAAGAAGTTCCTTTTTAAAATTATCTTTTTTCTTATCAATTAAAAAACCATAGTTGTTCAAGCTTCTCCCCGTATTACTATCTATAATCAAGCCATTGCTCAGATTAATAATTGCTTCCCATAGGCCATTGATTGCGGCTAATTTCCACATGTCTTTCTCTAGCAATAACCAAGTTAAGGGCTTAGCAGGACCATATATAACAGTCAAAACATCTACGTCCTCGAGACCAAAAATCATTCTTGCCATAGGAACAAGGCCTCGATCCGGACGCGAGTCATCTCCTCGTGGCTTGAAGCCGGCCACCCATACGCACACTAATGGACGAGATGTGTTAGAAACCCAATCCTCAAACTCAGAGCTGATCTTGCGTTTATAAATTTTCTTTATGTGATTAGCAAATAAAGTCCTATTTTCTGGGGAGATTATACAAATAGGCATGTCTTTTGAGCCGATTGCTACCGCCCGCACCTTACTTACTGCTTTTAGTAATAGTTTAAATGTTGGCGTTAAAGTTTTAATGCTAGTTTTCTTATTCCAAGGCATGGCTTTTTTTATAAGCCAGTTTGCTTTATCTAGCCCTGATTTTTGATTATAAAATTCTGCCCATTCAGTTGGTTTTAAAATGCTTCCCGTGCGCTTTCTTTGACCTGAAAGAATCTCCAATATTTTAGCTACCTTTTTTTCGATACGATTTATTGTGTTTTTGGTATCTTCAGAAAGCAAAATAGCCCTGACTAACTCAATAGACTCCTTGTCTCCAAAACAATCCTTATAAATTTCTATAATATCTTTATGACTAGAGGGACTTGGGATATACACTGGTAAAGAAATGGACTTGCTACTCATTCCTAAAACAGCATAAGCAAAGGGAACCAGCGGATTAGGAAAACGGGCAGCTTTAATTACTCTCTTTGCGTCTAGTTCCTGTCCGCCCAACTCCGCGAAATAAAGATATGGTATACCTGCATAAGCTAATGCCAAAGCCCTTCCTGTCCGTTGCCATGCATTATTTCCAGCGGGCAATGCTCCACTAAACTCAAAAGCCAAAATTGGTCTCTCATACAATATGCCGCCTTCAACTTCCAGTCTTGTGATTATCGCATCGGGAGCCTCTCGCAATGTTCCACCAAGAGAAGCTATATATTCAACCAAAGGGAAACCCCATCTTCCATAACCGGGGAAAAGTTGCACCTCAAAGTATTCTTTATGATCTGATTCAAACTCATAAGTTGGTGCATATGCAGGACCTGATTTCAGTTGAAAAACACCCCCATTCAAGGAGGATGCTAGTAACTTCAGTGCACTTTCACATTCAAGTATATTGTCGCCGTGTATACGAAGTTTGTGATTTGTCATGTTATTTATTTAAATCGTAGCTTTGTTTGATAAGCGCAAAAATGGCTTCAAGATCGCTTTCTTTTTCTAGCTTCACTTCATAATCACCGTTACCCCAATGTCCTATTGCTTTCGGTTTAGTGAGATCACGCGCAAGATTTTTTGGGTCATTTAATTGTCCGCTCTTAACATTAAGAAAAATCTTAAGACCGTATTGTTTGATTACAATGTCAGTAAAATTAGTTGAAGTTTTATAGGCAATATATTTTGCTTTTGCCTCCTCTGTAATGTTTTGATCTATTGAAAGGATTTTTTCTCTCAAGGTCTGGAATAGTTCGACAGTCTTCTTATCAATATCAGCGAGATGGTCATCTATTGAATAAGTTTTTTGCAACCGCTCCGTCTTTTCTTGTTTTGACTTTTTAACTATGCCCGATGTGGATATTCTGACTTTTTGATAATTCTCTGGTTCGAGGTAAAGAATATCCTCCTCGTAAATCCGATAACGTAGAAGTTCGATGTTGATAGGCAAAATATCCGCCGTGTCGAGGTCAAACTTGTTATAGCTTTCAGCGATACAAATAACACGTGGTGAATCCCAATCGATTTCAATATCGGCTGCTTTGCTTTGGCACAAAATTTCAAAATCAGCTTTATGATCTAAAAGCCAACGCAAATAAGAGAGTCCTTGATTAATGACATTATCGTTCTGATTTTTCTTATACTCAATAATGCAAGGTGAGCCGTTTTTATCTACACCAAGCGTGTCAATCCTGCCACCGAAACTGGTTGAGTATTCGTGGGCAAGAAAAACAATATTCAAAAGCTCCTCCAGATTCGTCTCAAAAAGTTCTTGGAGATGTTTCTCTAAGTCGAGTTCTTTTGCCGTGATTTTTTTAACAGCGGAGCCATTAATCTTAAATAAGGCCATATGTAATTCTATTCTAGCAGAAAATCAGTTTTCTTACACCGATTGAGAAAAGTCGGCACTCCCCCAATGCCGACTTTCTATCTCTCAAAACCGTTGAAAACACTACGGTTCAAAGTTGGTAATCTGGCGGGCACGATGTCCGCAAGTTAGAACCGAGGTATCGAGTAAAACGACTAACTATTTGGACTCTTGACCCAATTATAAAGGAATTAAGGGCTATCTTCAAAGTTCATCCCGAATGGTTTGAGGTTCCAAAGCCGAAGTCCGATAAGGGGCAAAATATAGTGGATTATTCGGTGAAATAGAGGAAATGTTTGCTAGAGTGGAATTCTGAAAGACTTCAACCAGTTATCAAGGTCATTCATCGCATTTCGAGTGGTCTCTTCAAATAACTCCTGAACTTGAATTTTCGCATTAAACGCTTTTTGATACTGTATAGCTCTATTTTTAAATGCATCTATCATATTGATGATATCTGTACCGGTTAATTGATTCTCTGCAATAAAAGGCTCTTTATTTCGCATTATAGAAAGATCATTATGTGCAATAAGACTATTGCGCATATTGGTAATTTTTACAGAGATTTGATTTAATTCCGGACTATCAAATTCTTTTCCAAAATAGTTTTCTTCAAGCAACTTTGCTAAACCAAGTACAACACCACTCTCTAAGCTAAGTAGTACAGTGTTCCATGTAGCAGAGTTCCTTTGATAAGCTTCAGTGTTTACTCTTTTATCCAAGTTTCCATTGAGTAGCAATTGCCTATAGGTAAATAAGAAATCCCAAACTACATTTTCAAAATCATTTTGCTTCAACATAGATTTATTTTCATAATGCAATTATAGCAACCGTGAGAGCACCGAGAGCGATTACATTAGCAACAATACCAATCCAAAACTCTGGTTTTTTATACCAAGGTTTAGTTATCTCGTTTGCCGCCTTGGTTGTGGCCTCCCAATATCTTTCTTTCATTCCCATATTTTTATTTCCCAGATTTAGTTCGATTATCTTGTTTACATAACATTTGGCAATTCTCTGCTGTTGTTTTTCCGCCTTCGTGCCATGGCTTGATGTGGTCGGCTTCCATTTCTTCAATTTCCCATTTCTTTTTCTTGTTTTCTCCTTTGCAGTGCGGACAAATTCCTTTTTGCCTCTCATACGCTTCTCGCTTCATCTTGTCGGTGAAAGCGCGGATATTCAAAAACTTTTCATTTCTGGTCAAGACATATTCATAAATACCAGACTTTTTGGTCACGTCTTCGTCCTGCATCAACTCGGATATTTCCTTTTCCAGTTTCTTTGAATCAAATTTTTTACCTTTGAATTGGTTATACAACAATCCCCACGGCACATTACTCATTTCCCGACGATAATTTGGAAAAACCGTTCTTACCCACCCAACTACATTTTGAAAATAATCCCACAGCTCATCAGCTTTTTTGTCGTGCTGATGTTTGGCCATATAATCTTCTATCTTGCCGTCATTTATCCACGAGAGTGCGGTTTCTAAATACTCCTGCCGGATTGGTGAACCGCTAACTAGTGATCCTCCGTCATTTGCCAAAAGATATGCCGCACAATTTGATTTACTAAATTTCAATTTTGCGTCCGAAAGCCACGGCCCGGTATAAACTGCGTTGCGAATTTCTTGGTCGGTCAATTTTTCTCCGGCGATGTTGATAATCCTGAACCAGTCCAGCCGCTCTTTGTCCGTACCCGCGCAGAAGTAAATCATCAGTTCATAGTCCAAAACTTTATCCTGCTCCTCTTTTGTTAGATTATGAAAAAAGCGGTCGTTCAGCGAAAAATCACCATTAACATATTGCCCAATGCTGATAGTGCGTTGCTGGCCATCCAGCACTTCGTAGCCACCATCATCTCTAATCATCCAATACATCACATTCAGCGGAAAGCTGTTTTTAATAGTTTCTATTACGGCATTGCGTTGCTTTTCCTTATACACAAATTCACGCTGATATTTTGGCCTAATATCAAGCTTACCACCATAAGCAACTACGCCTTCCTCAGCGCTGTCTTTATAGCCAACAATCACTTTACGAATTGGGATTTTATGTAGATCAATTTTCATATTATTTTTTTACCTTTTTGTTCTTAATGACTATTCTCATATACGGTATAACAGGTATACCATTTTTGTAATATCCCAAAACTGGATGGTCTTCTTTAATAGAACCAGTTTGCCCAGATTTGTAATAATCCTCTACGAATTTCTTACTTAATCCAAATGAAGCCAACTCCCTATATAAATTACCTTGTCCTTGTCCAACGATTTCAAATTGATTGGGATTATATTTATGTAAAAAAGTTATCGGGACTCCTATCATG
>JAHIOX010000025.1 GCA_018895015.1 Patescibacteria group bacterium
AATTTTCCCGACCGGGTTAATCACCAGTCCTTTCATTCCGGACATTTGAGAAACCTGGCTCCAATTTCCCCTGGCTGCCGAACTTATCATCGCGAAAACAGGACCTTTTTTATCAAGGGCTTCAGGCACAAATTTATCAACTTTATTCTTCGCTTCCTGCCAAATTTCAATAATTTTATCATAGCGCTCGCCTTCGGAAATCAAGCCGTCTTTCAGCTGTTTTTCAACCTTTTCCGATTTTTCATTCGCGTCCTTTAAAATTCCTTTTTTCTGCGCCGGAACTTTTAAGTCGTCAATTCCCCAGCTGATTCCGGACACCATCGCGTATTCAAAACCGAATCCTTTTATTTTGTCTAAAATATCAGGAGTCATGTCAACGCCGTAGTCTTCAATCATTTGAGAAATAAGTTTTACCAGCGGTTTTTTCCCCATCTCTTCGTTAACATACGGAAAATCCTCCGGCAAAACGCTGTTAAAAAGCAGTCGCCCAACGGTTGTCTCAAACACTTCGCTGTTAAACGCCTTATATTTTGGCTTGTCAGAAGATAAAACTTTTATTTTGGCGCGCATGTCAATGTAATCAAAATCATACGCCATTATCGCCTCGTTCGGAGTTGAAAAATACAAACCCTCGCCCTTTGCCCCTTCTTTAACTCCGGTCATCCAATAACATCCTATGACTATGTCCTGGGAAGGATTAACCACCGGTTCGCCATTGCCCGGCTTAAGAAGATTTTTTGTTGAAGCCATTATTTCTCTCGCCTCCTTTTGCGCCTCTTCGCTAAGAGGGACATGAACGGCCATCTGGTCTCCGTCAAAGTCTGCGTTAAAAGCGCTGCACACCAAAGGATGGACTTGTATCGCGTTCCCTTCTATTAAAATCGGCTGAAACGCCTGGATCCCCAAACGATGCAGAGTCGGAGCGCGGTTAAGAAGAACGTATTTATTTTTTATAACCTCTTCAAGCGCGGCCCACACCTCAGGAGTTTTATCGTCAATCATGCGGCCCGCTCCGCGGATATTGTAAGCTAATTCATTTTTAAGAAGTTCGGCGATAATAAAAGGGCGGAATAATTCCAAAGCCATGCGCTTTGGAAGCCCACACTGGTGCATCTTTAATTCCGGCCCGACAACAATAACAGACCTGCCTGAATAATCCACTCTTTTTCCCAAAAGATTTTGCCTGAATCGCCCCTGCTTTCCCTTAAGCATGTCCGCCAAAGATTTAAGCGGCCGTTTCTGCCCTTGGCTTGTGGCGACATTGCCGTGGCGCATGGAATTGTCTATCAGCGCGTCAACCGCCTCCTGCAAAATTCTTTTTTCGTTCCTGCAGATAACTTCAGGCGCTTTAATTTCAATTAATTTTTTTAAACGGTTGTTTCTGTTAATCACTCTTCTGTACAAATCGTTTACGTCGGATGTCGCGTGCCGCCCGCCTTCCAAACTTACCATCGGCCTTAGCGCTGGCGGAATGACCGGGATAACGGTTAAGAACATCCATTCCGGCCTAATCCCGGAAAGTTGCATTGATTTGACAATATTCAATCTTTTTACAAGTTTAAGCTGGTCGCTGGCAACGTTAGCGCCAATCTGCTCTTCTATTTTTTTCCTAAGCTCTTCCAAGTCAATCCCTTTAAAAATGCTGTGAATCGCTTCAGCGCCCGCGCCAACTTCAAAAATTTCTCCGTATTTTCTGCTCAAATAATAATAATCCGGCTGGCTTAAAACTTTATAAAGCCGGATCATGTCCAATTCTGATTTTGCTTTTACAAACAAAGCTTTCAATTCTTCTTTTTCTTCTTTGGAAACGACGGTTTTAGATTTTGATTTATATTCAGCGTCAAGATTTTTAAAAAATACGCCCTTGCCCTCTTCATTAACCTTTGTAACAATATAACCGGCAAAATAAATGACGCGCTCAAGATCCTGCACGGTAATATTCAAAATCAAGCCCATTTGCGAAGGAATGCCGCGCAAAAACCAAATATGGGAAACAGGCGCCGCAAGGCTGATGTGGCCCATTCTTTCGCGCCTTACGATAGAGCGCGTAACTTCAACTCCGCATTTCTCGCATATAATTCCTTTGTATCTTATCCTTCTGTATTTTCCGCAATAACATTCAAAATCTTTTTCCGGGCCGAAAATCTTTTCGCAAAAAAGGCCGTTTCTTTCCGCGCGCTGGGTTCTGTAATTGATAGTCTCAGGCTTGGTAATCTCGCCGTGAGACCACGACAAAATTTTCTCCGGCGAAGCCAGTTTTATTAATATTGATTTAAAATCCGTGACTTTGGTTTCCATAATTTTATTAATTTAGTTCCTTATTTTCTTTAAGCCCTTTTAATTCTATGTCCAGCGCCATTCCCTTTAATTCATTAAGCAACACATGGAAAGAAGCCGGCAAGTTCGGGTTTTTAAATTTTTCTCCGCGCACAATCGCGTTGTAAACCATGGATCTTCCGAGAATATCATCCGATTTTACCGTCAGCATTTCTTGCAAAGTGTGCGATGCGCCATATCCCTCCAAAGCCCACACTTCCATTTCTCCCAATCTTTGGCCTCCGCCCTGCGCCTTTCCCTTAAGAGGCTGCTGTGTAATCAACGAGTAAGGCCCGATTGAGCGCATATGGATTTTGTCTTCGGCCATGTGGTCAAGTTTCATCATGTAAATTTTTCCGACAGTCACATTTTGCTCAAACGATTTCCCGGTTCTGCCGTCGTATAATTTAACTTTGCCGTCTTCCGGAATGCCGGCTTTTTTCATCTCTTCTTTTATTTCATTTTCAGTGGCGCCTCCAAGCGAAGGCGTAACTACCTGGTAGCCGAGTTTTTCAGCCGCCCATCCAAGATGCGTCTCAAGAAGCTGGCCAAGATTCATACGCGAAGCGACTCCGAGCGGATTCAAAATAATATCAACCTGGGTTCCGTCTTCAAGATACGGCATATCTTCAACCGGCAAAATTTTTGAAATGACTCCTTTGTTGCCGTGCCGTCCGGCCAATTTGTCTCCGACTGAAATTTTTCTAAGCTGAGCGGATTCAATATAAATTTTCTTTATTATTCCCGGCTCAAGCTTGTCGCCTTTTTCTCTTGAAAAAACTTTCACGCCTATCACTCTTCCTTGCTTTCCGTGTTCCATTCGCAAAGAAGTGTCTTTCACGTCGCGCGCCTTTTCTCCAAAAATTGACCTTAACAGCCGCTCTTCAGGAGTAAGGTCAACTTCTCCTTTCGGAGAAATTTTCCCGACAAGAATATCTCCGGGCCGAATTTCAGCGCCGATTCTTACAATTCCGTCTTCGTCAAGATCTTTTAATTTCGCCTCTCCGACATTTGGTATGTCGCAAGTATTAAGTTCCGGCCCAAGCTTTGTGTCGCGCACATTCACTGAAAATTCCTCGATGTGGACGGAAGTTAAAACATCATCCTTAACCAATCGTTCCGAAAGAATGATAGCGTCTTCAAAGTTTGATCCTCTCCACGAAAGAAAAGCAACCAAAAGATTTTGGCCAAGCGCCATTTGTCCTCTGTCGCTGGAATAATTATCAGCAAGAACATCTCCTTTTGAAACTTGAACTCCGATATCCACGGACGGCCTGTGATGAATGGCTGAAAAATCATTTGAGCGCATGAAAGAAACAAGATTGTAATTTCTTTTTTTGCCGTTTTTTTCCTTAACAATTATCATTGAAGCGTCCGCGTATTCCACAATGCCGTCCTCTTGGCAAATAATCAGCCTGCCCGTGTCTCTTATCGCGTACTCTTCTATGCCGGTGGAAACAAGAGGCGCCTGCGGATTGATGCACGGCACAGCCTGCTTCTGCATGTTCGCGCCCATCAGCGCGCGAGTCGCGTCATCATTTTCCAAAAACGGAATCATGCTTGTAGCGATGCTAAAAGCCTGGTAAGTACTCACGTCCATAAAATCAACTTCTTTTTTCGCCACAAGGCCGGGCTTTGAATGAACCCTCGCCTCCACATCTTCGTCTAAAATTTCTCCTGTTTTTTCATTAAAATTAACGCCGGCGTGCGCGATATTGTATTTTGATTCGTCAAGAGCGTTCAAATAAACAATTTCATTTATGAGCTTTCCGTTTTTAACTTTGCGATAAGGCGTTTCCAAAATCCCATATTCATTCAAGCGCGCGAAAGAAGACAAATGCACGACTAATCCGACATTTGAACCTTCCGGAGTTTCAATCGGGCAAATTTTCCCGTAGTGCGAAGGATGAACATCGCGGACTTCAAAACCAGCTCGTTCGCGAGTTAGTCCGCCGGGACCCAAAGCTGTCAGTCTTCTTAAATGCTCCAGCTCATCAAGGCAATTTTTCTGGCTCATAAATTGCGAGAGCGGATTGGTTAAGAAAAAATCTTTTATGACGGCGGCAACAAGGCGGCTGTTTATAAGCTGGCTTGGCGAAAGCGTTGTGGAATCATACGTTGACATTCTGTCCTGAATGTTTCTTTTCAGCCTTGCCATTCCAACCTTGATTCTTTGCTGAAGCAATTCGCCGATTGACCTTACGCGCCTGTGGCCCAAGTGGTCAATATCGTCAGGCTGGGCGCCGGGCGTGTTATTCAATTCAATTACTTTAGAAATGATCGCGACAATATCGTCTAAATTTATTACTCTTGGCGCTTTTTTAAGATCGTCCAAAGAAAATCCGAGGCGATGGTTCAATTTGTATCTTCCGACCAAAGAAAGGTCGTATCGCGCCGGGTCAAAAATCGCGTTTATAAAATCGCGGCTGCTGTCAGGATTAGACATTTCTCCCGGGCGCAAACGCTTGTAAAGCTCAACGTAGGCGTCTTCCGCGCTTTTGGCGGGATCTTTTTCTATGCTTTTTTTTATATAAGAAACCGCGCCTGTGTCAACTTTGGCAAAACGTTTTTCAATATCTCCCGCGTCTTTGGCGCCGAATATTCTCAAAAGAGAGGTAATCGGTATTTTTCTTTTCTTGTCAATGCGAGTGTAAATTACGCCGTCCGGCTCTGTTTTAATCTCAATCCATACTCCGGCGCTTGGAATAATTTTAGCTCCGAAATATTTTTTCCCTTTTACGATGTCGGCGGTAAAATAAACTCCGAAAGAACGCGCGAGCTGGGAAACTATTGTCCTCTCAACGCCATTAATAATGAAGGTGCCGTGGTCTGTCATCAAAGGAAAATCCGCGAGAAAAATTTCCTGCTCTTTTGTCTGGTTAATGCTTTTGTTAGTAAGTTTTACTTTTATTTTAAGAGGCGCTTCGTATGTCGCGTTATTCTTTTTCGCGTGATACTCGTCATATTTCGGCTCTTCAATAGAAAAACCGGTAAATTCCAAAGTGAACTCTTTACCGGTATAATCATTAATTGGAGAAAATTCTTGAAACACTTCTTTGATTCCATCCGTTGTAAGCCAATGAAAAGAGTCCGTCTGAATTTTTGTTAGGTTCGGAAAAGGAATAATCAGCTCTTTATATTTAGAGAAATACTTTTTATTCATTTTTGTATAACGCGCAAAAAAATAACTCCTTTTTATTTTAACGAAGGAGAAATTGGCCTATTGATTATTTGATAAATTGCCGATAATGCAAAAAATTATTATAAGATTAGATAATAACACTCAAATACCCTTTAAGTCAACTTAGGGTGTTTATAACTCCATTATACGCATACAGCCCAAATTTTGTCAATTGGAATGTTTCTCGCGCCATTCTTCTGTTTTTTTGTGGTTGCCCGAAAGTAAAACTTTTGGCGCGCGGTATTTCTTGCCTTTAAATTCAAAAATTTCCGGCCTGGTGTAAACCGGCGCGCCCATTTGGCGCGTTTCTTCAAGAGATTCTTCTTTGCCTAAAACGCCCGGGATGTGGCGGGAAACCGCGTCTATTATCAACGCGGACGGCAATTCGCCGCCGGTTAAAATATAATCACCAACTGAAATTTTCTCCGCTTTAAAAATTTTTTTCACTCTTTCATCCACGCCTTCATAGTGTCCCGATATTAAAATTATATCTTTATATTTCTTCGCCCATTCCCGCGCCATTTTCTGATTAAATTGTTTTCCTGCCGGAGACAATAAAACTATTTTTGATTTTTGAGATTTAATTTTTGATTTTGCAGATTGAATCGCTCTGGCTAGCGGCTCAATCCGCATCACCATGCCCGGCCCGCCGCCAAACGGCCTATCGTCTACATTTTTATGCTTATCTTTCGCGTAATCGCGAGGATTGTAAAATTTAATTTTTATCAATTTCTTCTCTTGCGCGCGCTTTAAAATAGAGCTGTCAAAATAGCTTTTTATTGACTCCGGAAAAATTGTAATAAAATGAAAAACCATGCCTTTATGTTAGCATGGTTTTTCTAAACTTCAATTATATTTTCAAATCGTCTATCGCTTCGTCAACACTTCTTGGCTCTTCTCTGCTGAATTCACGTCCGCCTGCCGGCTCCTCAATCTTCAAATTAACGCGGGCGTTATTTTTAATCCCGACAACTCTTAAAAGGGTTCTTATCGCTTTGGCGGTATTGCCGTTTCGGCCGATAATTTTTCCCATGTCAGCCGCGGCTGTTTTAAGGGTCATCAAAACTCCCATTTCGTCAACCCTGCGGTCAATTGTAACCTTATCCGGCTCGTCAACGAGCGCTTTCACGACATACTCCAGAAACTCTTTGTCTTTTTCAACCATTTTATAGCTTTAAGATTATGCTTGTAATTCGACCATTCTGCGTTTGCCTAAATTATACCCCCGCTTTTTTTTCTGTCAATTTTTTCTTTGGCGGCAAAACATTTATTTTTTTTGCTTTGATTATTTTTTTTCTTACCAAAAGATTATGCACCGTGCCTGAAAGCTGCGCGCCTTTTGAAATCCACTCTTTTATTCTTTCCGAATCAAATTGCGGTTCGCCCTTTCTGGCGTTATAAACCCCGAGAATCTCTAAAAAGGACCCGCTTTTAGCCGCCCTTCTTGAATCAACCAAAACGACCCGAAAGCTTGGGTCATGTTTTCTTCCAACTCGCTGTAATCTTATCTTTAACATCTTTAAAATATTAGCAAACTATTAATTTACGGTCAATGCCGCTCTGCTGAAAAATTAAACTTTCCATTTTTTTAATCGCAAGGCGTTGCTCGCCGCGTCCTGCTCCGCCTCCTGTTTTGAAACGCCCTCGCCCTCGGCGACCAATTCATCGCCAATGTGAACTCCGACAATAAAATACTTCGCGTGGTCCGGCCCGGTTTCTCTGATGACTTTATAGGAAGGAGTAACGTTTTCAAATTCCTGCGCTTTTTCCTGAAACAAGCTTTTGGAGTCAATCCATAGTTTTTTCGCGATAATCTCCTTGATTTCAGGCAAAAGGCTTCCGGTTAAAAATTCAAACGCGGCGGCATAACCAGAATCAAGGTATATCGCGCCTACCAATGCCTCAAAAGTGTTCGCCAAAATAAATTGGCGCGCTCTGCCATTGTCTTTTGATTCTCCGCGCGACAAAAGCAAAAAATCACCCATTGAAATCTTGCCGGCAACCTCGGAAAGCATTTTGGCGTTTACCAAAGCGGCGCGAAAACCCGTCATTTCTCCTTCTGTTTTATGCGGATAATTGCGATATAAATATTCCGTGATGGCCAATTCTAAAACCGCGTCTCCCAAAAATTCCATCCTCTCGTTATGCTCCAGCGGCAATCCGCCCGGCGGCGGAGGATTTTCGTTTATGTAAGACCTGTGCGTAAACGCCTGTTTAAGCAAATTTTTATCCTTAAACTCAATATTTATTTTTTTTTCAAATTTTGAAAAATCAATCATTTTAATTTATCCTGTAAAATTCTTATGGCTTTAGCTATAATTGAACGTATATCGTCGTACATCTTCAAATCAGCTATCTCCTCCACGTTAAACCATCTGGCGCCGTCAAGGCCGCCCGTTTCTTTCAGCTTAAGCTCTTTATCTTTCGTGGATGCGAGAAAATAATTGACAATTTTTTTAACTTTGCCTTTTTGCGGATCGGAAGCGATGTATTCATTTGAACCAAGGTCTCCTTCAATTTTAACATTTACTCCAATTTCTTCTTTTAATTCCCTTCTTGCTCCTTCCCTGGCTTCTTCGCCGGCTTCAATGCGGCCTTTTGACAAAGTCCAGTATCCGAAAACATCATGGACAAAAGCGAATAATATTTTATCGCCTTCTTTTTTGTACACCACCGCGCCTGCCAATTTTTCTTCCAGTATTTTCTCAACTTCTTCGGCGCTGTTCGGATACATTTCCCGATAAACGGTTCCCAAAACTCCGTTAACGAATCTGCCCGAGGAATCGCCGCCGAAATTCTTGGCAAGCTCAATTGACTCATTTATCGCCACTTTCGGAGGAACCTCGTTTTTATTTCCAAAAATCAGCTCATACAATCCGATTCTTAAAATATTTCTGTCAACAAAAGCTATTTGGCCTATCGGCCATTCCGGAGCCGCCCTTTCAATTATCTTATCAAGTTTTTCTTGACGCTTTAAAACGCCTTTTACAAGGTCTTTGGCAAAATTCGCGTCTTCAATGCCAGGCGCGAATTCTTCTATATTACGCTCAACAACGGCATTAACCTGCGCATCGCCAAGAAAATTAAAATCTCTTTCAAAAAGAGACTGCATCGCAATACTGCGGCATAAATGACGATTTGCCATAAATTATTTTTTTTCTGAAAGTTCTTTCTCCTTTTCTTTGCGCTCTTTTTTGCCGAGCTTTGCCAGCACATCAATAACCTCTCTCCCTTTATATGTTCCGCAATTCATGCAAAGAGTATGCGCTAAAACATCCGCTTTGCATTTTTTGCATTTGGAAAGCCCCGCCTCTTTTAATGCGTGATGCGATCTCCTATTGCGCGTATGCGCCCTCGTATGCCTCATTCGTACAACCATATTAAATAAATACTATATCATCCCCGAAAATTTTTCAAGCCGATTTAGATTAAGAAATATTATTTTTTAGAAACGACCTTCTGTGTTCTTTGGAAACGCCGTGTTTTTTAAGCATTTTATAATGCAGTTTAGTCCCGTATCCTTTGTGCTTGTCAAAACAATACGCCGGAAATTTTTTATGCGATTGGATCATTTTCCTGTCTCTTGCGACTTTCGCGATTATTGACGCCGCTGAAATAAGCGGAATTTTTTCATCTCCCTTGATAATTGTTTTTTGCCCGTATTCCATCGGCGCCATTAATGAACCGTCAAGCAATATAAAACAATTATTCGGATTTATTCCGATTTTTTTCTCCATTTTTTTTATTATCCTTTTTATCCCGATATCCACCGCCTTAACAATTCTTTTTTTATCTATAATTCTCTGTCCCACAAAAGCCACTTCAGAAGGCAAATTGAGTTTGATTTTTTTCTCCCATTCTTCCCTTTTTTTCGCGCTTAATTTTTTAGAATCTTTGATTCCCGCAAGGACTCCCCTTGAAGAAGTCCCGAAGGGGAGTCCTTGGGAAACAACTCCTGCGACGGCAACCGGTCCAGCCAGCGGCCCCCGCCCCGCTTCGTCTATTCCAATTATGTATTTATATTTTTTCTTCATAATTTAATAATAACAAATTTTTCTGTTATAATGATAATGTTTTATGGCGTCTAAATTCGTACATCTTCATACGCACAGCGATTATTCCCTGCTTGACGGCATGGCAAAAGTCAGCGATCTCGTTGAACGCGCCGCGCTGTTGGGAATGCCGGCGCTCGCCTTGACCGACCACGGCAATATGCACGGCGTTATTGAATTTTACAAAAAATGCAAAAAAGCCGGCATTAAGCCGATTATAGGCGTGGAAGCGTATATCGCGCGCGATTCTCTGCGCCAAAAACGGCCCAACATAGACAACAAAAGATATCATCTGACGCTTCTCGCGAAAAACGAAGTCGGATATAAAAATTTAATGCGGCTGGTTACAATCAGCCATTTGGAAGGATTTTATTACAAGCCGAGAATGGACAAAGAAATTCTGGCTGAACATTCCGAAGGAATAATCTGCCTCTCCGGATGCATGGCCGGAGAAATTTCAAGATTGCTTGAAAGAAAAGATTTTGAGCAAGCCGAAAAAACCGCTAAAGAATACGGAGAAATTTTCGGCAAAGATAATTTTTTCATTGAAATCAGCCACCATCCAAACATAGAGCGCCACGACGAAATTCAAAAGGGACTGATTAAGCTTGCCAGGAAACTTGACGCTCCTCTTGTCGCGACCCAGGATATACATTACATAGAACCAGAGGATGCCGTGGCGCAAGATTTCCTTGTCGCCATACAAAGCAACGCCAAAATGACAGACGCAAACCGCCTCTCAATGCTAAAAGAAGATTTTTCAATGCGCTCCGGCGAACAAATGGAAAACTTTTTTAAAGAAATTCCCGAAGCGATTGAAAACACTTATCTTATATCTGAAAAATGCGACATTAAATTGGAACTTGGGAAATGGGTATTCCCTAAAGTAGATCTTCCTGAAGGAATGAGCGCGAGGGCGCGCCTTGAGAAACTTGCCTTTCAAAATTACTCGGAAAAAATCGGGGTTGAAAAAGACGAAAACGGAGAAATCAAAAAAAGGCTGGAATATGAATTGGGCGTTATAATTTCAAAAGGATACGCGCCTTATTTCTTGGTTGTCGCCGACATCATAGACTTTGCCAGAAAAAATAAAATATTCACAAATACCAGAGGCTCGGCCGCCGGCTCTCTTGTCTCTTATCTCATCGGCATCACAAATATAGACCCGATAAAATACAAGCTTCCGTTTGAAAGATTTCTTAATCCCGAAAGGCCGTCTCCGCCGGACATAGACATGGATTTCGCGGACGACAAACGCGAAAAAGTGATTGATTACGTCAAAGAAAAATACGGCAAAGATAAAGTGGCGCAGATAGGAACTTTCGGAACAATGATGGCGCGCGGCGCGGTTAGAGACATAACCCGCGCGCTCGGCAAGCCGTACGACCTCGGAGACAAAATCTCAAAACTTATTCCGTTCGGTTCGCAGGGATTTCCAATGACAATCACTCAAGCTTTAAATATCACGCCTGAACTGCGGCAAATGTACGAAACAGAAAATGAAGTAAAAGAAATAATTGACTTGGCGAAAAAAATTGAAGGATGCGCGAGGCATATTTCAGTGCACGCGGCCGGCGTGGTTATCGCTCCGACCGCCCTTACGGATTTCGTACCTCTGCAATTTGAACCGAAAGGAGAAAAAATAATCACGCAATACGATATGCACGCCATTGAAGACGCCGGGCTTCTTAAATTCGACTTTTTGGGAATAAAAAACTTAACCGTTCTGGAAAATTCCGTAAAGCTTGTAAAATTTTTCCACGATACCGATATAGACATAGACAATATTCCGCTTGACGACAAAAAAACTTTTGAGCTTTTGGAGCGCGGAGAAACTCTGGGCGTTTTCCAATTGAGCGGAAACGGAATGACGCGCTGGCTAAAAGAATTAAAACCACATTCCATCTGGGACATCATGGCGATGATAGCCCTTTTTCGTCCGGGACCGATGGCTTTTATTCCCGACTATATTAAAAGAAAAGAAAATCCAAAACTTGTTAAATACATTGACCCGAAACTAAAAGAAATTCTTGAGCCGACTTACGGAATTATAATTTATCAAGACGATATTCTGCTGATTGCGACAAAAATCGCCGGGTACTCATGGAAAGAAGCTGATAAATTTCGCAAGGCGGTCGGCAAAAAAATTCCGAAAGAAATGGCCGCCCAAAAAGAAAAATTTATAAATGGATGCATAGAAACCGGCGGCATGGAAATATCAAAAGCCGAGGAGCTTTGGGAAATGATTGAAACATTCGCCGCGTACGGCTTTAACAAAGCGCATACGGCAAGCTACGGAAAAGTCGCGTATCAAACCGCGTACATGAAAGCTAATTATCCGATTGAATTTATGACGGCTGTTCTAACCGCGGACGCCGGCGACACTGAAAAAATCGCCGCCTCCATCGCAGAATGCAAACGGATGAAAATTCAAGTTCTGCCGCCAAATGCAAACGAAAGCTTTGGCGATTTTACGGCGACAGATAAAAAAGCTATCCGTTTCGGATTATATACAATTAAAAATCTTGGCGAAGAAATCGCTAACGCAATCATTGAAGAAAGAAAGAAAAACGGCCAGTTTAAATCGTTTTCTGATTTTTTAGACAGAATCAAGCACAAAAATCTTAATAAAAAATCTCTTGAAGCGCTCGTAAAATCCGGCGCGATGGATGAATTGGGAGAAAGAAACCAATTGCTTGAAAACATGGAAGACGCGCTCGGCTACAACAAAGAATCCGCCAGGTCCGCGCAAAACCAAAATTCCCTTTTCGCAATGATGCAAGACGTCTCCAGCGTGCCGACTTTAAAATTAAAAGGCGCGCCGAGCGCTTCCCAGCAAGACAAACTGCTGTGGGAAAAAGAATTGCTTGGCTTATATATTTCAGGTCATCCGCTGGATAAATTCAAAAACAAGCTGGAAAAAATAAAAACTGGAATCGGCGGCGCCAAAAAACTTCCCGATAATATGCCTGTTGTTACCGCGGGAATGATTGAGGAAGTAAAAAAAATAATGACAAAGAAAAACGAGCCGATGCTTTTCGTAAAAATTTCGGATTACACGGACAGCGTTGAAACGGTAATCTTCCCGAGAATTTTAGAAAAATACGGAGATATCATACGCGAAGGAAACTGCGTCGCGATAAAAGGCAGAATTTCCCTCCGCAACGGCGACCCGTCAATAATCTGCGAGGAAATGAAAGAGATGAAAAATAATTGACAAAACCACTGATTTTCTTTAGCCTGATAGCCAGAAGCAAATTTACATATCAAAAAACGGGGGTGGCGCGATGATAAAATTAGCCAAAACAATATGTTTTTTAAACGCAGAGTCAGGAGAAATGAGCCATAAAAATATCCTGGAATTAAACGATTCCCATCTAAAAATCTATGGCGATTTTCTCGCCAGAATTTTTAAAGAAAACTGCGATGGAAAAGAGGAAAGAGAGTGTGCGAAGATTTTTAAAGAGATAATCTCCGACTATCTTGAAAGCCTAAATCTTTTTGTTAAGGTACTTTATCTCGAAAGAATTGACGCAAAAAACATCCATATGACAGCTTATTGCAAAGGGACAAAAATAAAAGATGAATTCCTTGACGGCTACGAGCCTGAATTAACCTTTTGTCTTAAACCCAAAAAACCAAGTAAAATTGTGGTTTATTGCGAAATTATTGAAAGTGGCTCCAGGCTTCTTAGCCATCTCATAAAAGTGGCTTTTCTGCTTGACATAAAAAACGACCTTCCAGCTGTATCGTTTCCTAAAATCAAACACGGGCAACCCGCGTACAATGTTGGCAATATTGAAAAAATTTCAATGTTGTTAAATAGAATCAAGGAAACTTATGATTTGATAGGGCATGGCGGACTAAAACAGCTGGCGTATTTGGAAAAATTTATATCAGATTTTCCAAGTTCGTCAGAAATTATGGAAACTTTTAGAGAAAACATGAAAGGCCTATATCTGCGAACACTATTTGGGCTTCTCGGGAAAAGAGTTTTTTAAACTCTGAAATGTAAAAAAACGGCGGCCGTTGTTTTATGCAACGGCCGTTTTTTTATTTTATTAGATTATGTCAACGTGGCAGGTTGACATATATAAATTAGCTATATTCTATCAACTATCACCTATAATTACGATCGCAAAAATAGGTGATAGTTTGCTTATCGTTAAATTTTTGTTATCATTATTTTAATGGAAAAATCGGAAAAAATACGGCATTCGCTGGCGCATTTGCTGGCAATGGCGGTTTTGGAAAAATTTCCGGGAGCCAAACTTGGCATAGGCCCGACGATAGAAAACGGATTTTATTATGACTTCGGCGGCATTTCCCTGTCCGCGGAAAATCTGCCGGATTTGGAAAAAAGAATGCGAGAATTGATTAAGGATAATATTAAATTCACACGCGAGGAAATTTCAGAAAAAGAAGCGAAAGAAATTTTTTCAAACCAGCAATTTAAACTTGAATTGATTGAAGAATTAAAAAACAATAATCAGCAAATAATTATTTACAAATCCGGAAATTTTATTGATTTATGTGCCGGCCCTCATATTGAACAATCAAAAGAAATAAATCCTGACTCGTTTAAGCTCACAAAAATCGCCGGCGCCTATTGGCGCGGAGACGAGAAAAATCCAATGCTCGCGCGAGTTTACGGCGTCGCGTTTGACACAAAAAAAGAGCTTGAAAATTATTTAAAATTTTTGGAAGAAGCGGAAAAAAGAGACCATCGTAAAATCGGCAAAGAGCTGGATTTATTTTCTTTTCACGAAGAAGGGCCAGGTTTCCCGTTTTGGCACCAGAAAGGAATGGCCTTATATAATCAGCTTAAAAAATTTATAAGAGAAGAAAACAAAAAACGCGGGTACGGCGAAGCAGCCACGCCGATTCTGCTTAAAAAAGATTTATGGGTTCTTTCAGGGCACTGGGAAAAATTCAAGGACGATATGTACTTTTCAGAAATTGACAAGCAAGAATTCGCGGTCAAGCCGATGAATTGTCCGGGCGGGCTTCTTATATATAACGAGAAAATACATTCTTACCGCGACCTGCCAATACGGCTGGCCGAATTCGGATTCGTGCACAGGCACGAGCTTTCAGGCGTTCTTCACGGGCTATTCCGCGTCCGCGCCTTTACGCAAGACGACGCTCACTCTTTTTGCGCGCCTGAACAGCTGAATAATGAAATTATTCAAATGATTGAATACGCGCTGAACACTTACAAAGCGTTCGGATTTAACGATTATGAAATTTTTATCGCCACGCGGCCGGAAAAATACATTGGCGACGATGAAGTGTGGGAAAAAGCGACAAGCGCCTTAATGAATTCGTTAAAAGAAAAAGGGCTTGATTATAAAATAAAAGAAGGCGAAGGCGCTTTTTACGGGCCGAAAATTGAATTCAACATAAAAGACGCGGTAGCCAGAAACTGGCAGTTAGGCACAATTCAAGTTGATTTTTCCATGCCAAAAAGGTTTAGCGCTTTTTATGTTGATAAAAACGGGGACAAGCAAACGCCGATTATGATACATCGGGCAATCCTCGGCTCCTTGGAAAGATTTATCGGTATATTGATTGAGCATTATGCTGGCGCTCTGCCGGTCTGGCTCTCCCCGATTCAAGCGCAAATAATTCCGGTTAGCGAAAAATTTAACAAGTACGGAGAAAAAATTCTGGAAGAATTAAAAAATGCCGATATCCGCGCGGAGATTGATACCAGCAACGAAACATTGGGGAAAAGAATCAGGAACGCGGAACTCCAAAAAAATCCATATATTCTGGTTGTTGGAGAAAAAGAAAAAGATTCGGGCGCCGTTTCGGTTCGCTCCCGCATTGGAGACGAAGGCGTTATGGAACTTAAAAATTTTCTGGAAAAAATCCAAAAGGAAATTTCAAGCAAGAAAAACTAAAAACTACACGTCCAAATTCTGGACGGCTTTAGCGTGAGTTTGGATAAAAATTCTACGCGGCTCCACTTCGCTGCCCATCAAAATTTCAAAAATTTTATTGGCTCCATCGGCGTCATCAACAGTTATCTGCTTCAAAACGCGCCGTTCTGGATCCATGGTCGTCTCCCATAACTGCCCCGGGTTCATTTCTCCCAAACCTTTATATCTTTGGATGCCATATCCCTGGGTGTCTCCGTTTCCTATAATTTTATTCTTTTCATCCTCGCTGTACGCGTAAAAAATTTCCTTTCCTTTTTGAATCCTAAAAAGAGGAGGAAGCGCTACGTACAAATACCCGTGTTCAATAACGGGCAAGTAATATCTGAAAAATAACGTGAGTAAAAGCGTGCGGATATGCGAACCGTCAACATCCGCGTCTGTCGCGATTATAATTTTATGATAACGGATTTTACTGATATCAAACTCTTCCGCGATGGCGGCTCCCAAAGCGATAACCAAAGATTTGATTTCTTTTGATGCCAGCATTTTATCGATTCTCGCCCGCTCAACATTCAAAATTTTTCCCCTTAACGGAAGAATGGCTTGAGTTCTTCTGTTTCTTCCCTGCTTGCTTGAGCCGCCAGCCGAATCTCCTTCCACGATAAAAAGCTCCGATTCGCTTGCGTCGCGCGACTGGCAATCCGCCAGCTTGCCCGGCAAAGTCAGCCCTTCAAGAATACCCTTTCTAAGGACGCTGTCTTTCGCGGCCTTGGCCGCTTTGCGCGCCCTTAAAGACAAAACAACCCTTGAGATAATGGCTCGCGCGTCATTCGGGCTCTCTTCCATAAACTCGGAAAACGCATCCGAGAAAACCGCTTCTACCGAGCCCCTTGCCTCCGGGTTGCCAAGCTTGGCTTTTGTCTGGCCTTCAAACTGCGGCTCTCTCAATTTTACGGAAACGACAACCGTTAAACCCTCGCGCACATCCTCGCCTGTAAAATTATCCTCTCCTTGTTTAACCAAATTATTTTTCTTCGCGTAATCATTAAGCGCGCGCGTAAGAGCTGTTCTAAAGCCAGTCAAATGCATTCCACCTTCAGGCGTATAAATATTATTCGCGAAACTAATCTCTTTCGCCAAAATATCGTCAATATACTGCAAAGCTATTTCCGTTGTAATGCCGTTTGATTCTTTCTCAACATAAAAAACTTTATCCTGTATAACTTTTTCTTCTTTATTCATGAATTTTATCATAGATAAAATTCCGCCTTCAAAATAAAAAGTGTGCGAATTTACCGGCAGATTAAGCGACTCCAAAAACAAAACTTCTGACTGCCCGGCAGGCATGCCCAAATCGTCAATTTTGCCGCTGTATTCTCTGGCATCAATAATATTAATTTTTAATTTTTTTACTAAATACGCCTGGCGCCGCAAATGGCCTACTACTTTACCCCAGTCAAATTTTATTTCTTGAAAAATTTCCGGGTCAGGTTCAAAAATAACCGTTGTTCCTTGAAATTTGCTCGGTCCAATTTTTTTTACCCTTGCAGCCGCCTTGCCTCTTTTATATTCTTGAATGTATTTCGCGCCATCGCGATGGACTTCAGCGCGCATCCAAACCGAAAGAGCGTTCACGACAGAAACTCCGACGCCATGCAAACCTCCGGCAATTTTATAAGATTCTCCTCCAAATTTTCCTCCGGCGTGAAGCGTAGTCATAACTGTTTCCAGCGCTGAAACTTTTGTTTGTTTGTGAATTTCAACAGGAATTCCGCGGCCATTATCAGCCACGCGCACTCTGTTTCCCGGCAAAAACGCGACCTCCACTTGATCCGCGAATCCGCCCATTGCTTCATCGCGGCCATTATCAAAAACCTCCCATACAAGATGATGAAGCCCGTCCAATCCGGTTGAACCAATATACATTCCCGGGCGCTTTCGCACCGGCTCAAGCCCCTCTAAAACATAGATATCTTTGGCAGTATACCCGTTATTCGCGCCATTGTTCTTTGCCATATTTATTTAAATTTTAGCATAAACGCTCATTTTCCGCCAGTATTTTTTGAAAATACCAATGGGGACAAATTTATGCATTCCTTCTTCTATGCTGAACGAATCAGGGTCATGATAATAGAAACCAGATACGCGATTTTTATTCGCATGAAAACCTGTCAAAATAACCATATGAAATTTTTTCTCATCTGAAAAATTTCTTACGGCCGAAATTATCACAGGCCTTTTTTTCTTTAAAAAATTTATTGTTTCTTTAATTGCCTGTTCAATAATCTTTTTTTGTTCGTCATAGTCCGCGCTTTTGTATTCTTTCCTGAAAACTTCCAGCCCGCGCTCTTTCATCATTTCAACCAAAACATCATGAACCCATCCGTACTCGCAATACCCTACTTTTTCAATTCCCTCTTTAATCAAATCATCCAACGATTCCGAATCTTTTTTATAATAATCCAAAACCATCTTTACGCATGCCATCCCGCATGCCCGATTTTTCCAATATTCATCGCCAACATCCAAATACTGCGAACAATACGGCACATCCAAAATAAATTTTTCTGTTCTGCTTTTACTTGGCATATATTCTCATTATGGGCCAGTTATTGTAATTTATGCAAACGTATGTTAAATTATGGGCAGATTTGAAAAATTTAAAAAGGGGGATTGTCTAATGGAAATGACATGCACGATAATTGGTGGAATTATTCTTTATTTTTTTGTAGGGATTATTTTTTGCGGGATAGAAGTGAGATGGCATACCTATGATAGATTATTTTATTTTTTAGGCGGTGATCCGTGGCCAGAAGAATGCAATTTTGCCGACAAAATGTCATTCGTGATTTTTTGGTTGCCATTAGTTCTTATCATTATTTTGATGCTAATAAAAGAAATTCTATTCGGCTTGATAAGGATATTTATAAAACCAATCGTGGTTTTTTTCACTAGCGGATTCCGCATGCCGAAAAAAGAGGTGAATGGGAATGAACATAATCATGAAATATCTTGAAAATATGAGAGCGCAAAATAGAATTTGCAAAATTGGTGTTATCAAAAAATGATTCGTTTTAATAAAGAATTTTGTCTGTCAAAAAAGGCGCTGAATAGCGCTTTTTTCTTTTAATATCTATTTTCTCACTTCCCATTCCGGATTTGATTCAATGGCTTTAAAAATTTTTCCCATAATCGCGTTTATTTCGCTGTCAGAAAGAGTCTTTTGGTAAGATTGAAATTTTAGATGGAACGCGAAAGATTTTCTGTTGTCTTTTTCAAAAATATCAAACAAATCAGCGTCTACCAAAAGCTTGCCCGCGATATTTTCTATAGTATCAAGAACTTCAATGACTTTTGTTTTTAACGAAACAAAAACCGCGATGTCGCGCGACGCGACAGGATACACGGAAATCGGCCTGAATTCCATTTCTTCGCTCGCCAATTTTATAAGCTCCTCAAAATTAATCTCCCATCCCCATGATTGCGCGAATTTGTCTATATGCCCCACTGACGCATTCCCTATTCTAATATCCGCTGTTTTATTCGCATGCTCGGCAAAATAAAAATCGCTGATACCGATTTTTTGCAAAATTACGCTAACAACGCCTTTTATTTCGTTAAAATCGCTATCCTTGAGCGCGCCTGCGAAAGAAAGAATCTCAAGACTGAAAGCGGGAAAAATTTTCCCAATCTCAAAAATTTTAATCTTATCAAAATAACGGCTATTGTCTTTTATGCTAGTGTATAATCCGTCCAGCAAATTAGTCCGCAAAAACGCCTTGTCTTTCGCGATTGGATTCTGAAGCTCCATTTCGCCTTTATCGGAAAAAGAATAGTTATAAACTTCTGAAAATCCAAGCCCGACTAAAATATTTCTGGCGGCATCGGTGTAAAAATAATTGTCATTTCGTTTTGCCGGAATCAGCATGCCTTCGGGCATTTTCGGCTTAATATTTTCGTAGCCGAAAATCCTAGCCACCTCCTCAATCAAATCCTCTTTTATTCTCACGTCCAATCTTTCAAAAGGAACACCGGCAATAAGCAAATCGTCGCCGCTGTTAAACATTCTTTTTATTGCTATGATGTTTTTAAACCGTTTTGAAGTTTTCAGATTTTCAATAAGAACGCCTCTGCTGTTATACCTTGATGAGTGAATAACTTTCCCGTTGCCTAAATATATTCCGCAATGGTCAATTCCCTCTTTTATTTTCATGCCTTTCATAAACTCCAACGATTCATAACGCGCTTTTCCGATTTTTGTATTTGAAAAAATCATATCTCCTGGCTGTATTTCTTTTTTATCAACAGATTCGCCGAAAAAATACTGGTCAACGGTCATTCTTGGAATTTGAATTCCGGAATGCGCGAAAACATAAGCCGCAAAAGAGGAGCAATCAAAGGCGTTCGGCGCGTCAAAACTTACGCTTGCCCCGTATTTATACGGCTTTCCTTCCAGACTTTTCGCGAGAGCCAAAATATTTTTCAGCGGATTTATTTTTTTTATCTCAAAACCCAAAGATTTTAAAATATCAATAATTTCTTTTTCGGGAATTTCAATGCCTAAATTTTTTGAAACATCGCGGGGATGAATGCCGATCTTGTACTGATTCGCTTTTTTAGGATATATGTCAATTTTGGCAGCGGCTTTTCCTCCGGCTGTTTCTAAAATCAAACCGGCCAGCCTTTCAATCGCAGCCAGCGCGGTCTCAGGCGAAAGTTCATTTTCAAACCTTAAAGACGATTCGGTGCGCAGATTCAACCGGCGCACGGTTTTTCTTATGTTAATCGGCTCAAAATTCGCCGCCTCCAAAATTATATTTTTTGTTCCGCCGTCAATCTCGGCTTTTTTGCCGCCCTTTACTCCGGCAATCGCCAAAACTCCTTTGTCATCCGCAATGACAAGCGTATCATCGCTCAACTCAAATTCCTGATTATCCAAGGTAATAATTTTTTCTCCTTTTTTCGCTTTTCTAACAATAATCGCTCCATCAACTTTATCCGCGTCAAATGCGTGCAATGGCTGACCCATTTCAAACATCACATAATTGGTTGCGTCCACAATATTATTAATTGATTTTTGGCCAATGGCTTCCAATCTCTCCTTCATCCATTTAGGCGACGGCCCGACTTTCACGCCCTCAATCGCTATGCCAATATACCGTCTGCATAACATCGGCTCTTCAACTTTTATTTCTAATTTTTTTGAAGTCTTGGAAATTGGAAATTTTTTGGAAATTGTCCACCAGCTGGCGGATTTGAAATTAGAAATTCTCATTATGGCTGCAAGCTCGCGAGCAACGCCAAAATGGCACAAACAGTCGTGCGCCCGATTCGGCAAAATATCAATATTCAACAGAAAGTCCGACTTCCCGCTTGGAAGTCGGACTTTCAAGACGCTCTCAACTTCAAAACTATGCATAGTCAAAATCTCCGCCACTTTTTCCGGCTTCGGCAATTTTTTATCAAAATATGATTGCAACCAGTTATAAGATATTTTCATAGCTATGCTATTCAGGAAACTGGATTTCCACTTGGAAATCCAGTTTCCAAGTACAAGTATTAAAATTGCTTGATAAATCTTAAGTCGCTGGAATAAAATAATCTGACATCATTTATTTTGTATTTAATCATCGCCAATCGATCCATTCCCATTCCAAAAGCAAAACCTTGCCAGTCATTAAAATTTAATCCGGCATTCTCCAAAACTCTTGGATGAACCATTCCGGCGCCGGCGACCTCCATCCACTTTCCATTGTATTTCATGTCAATTTCCACTCCGGGCTCCACAAAGGGAAAATAACTCGGCCGCAGGCGCACCTCAATATTTTTCTCAAAAAATATTTGAAAAAATATTTCCATTACGGCCTTAAGATTCGCGAGAGTGATATTTTTATCTACCATCAATCCCTCAAGCTGATAAAATTGAATTTCATGCGAAGCGTCAGTCGCCTCATACCTAAAAACCTTGCCTGGCGCGATAATTCTGATCGGCGGCTGATGTGTTTCTATATAACGAACTTGCACCGGACTCGTATGCGTCCTTAACAATAAATTTTGAGATTTGAGATTCTTGCCCCGCTTGGCGGGATGAAAGATTTGAGATTTCTGGCGGAGCCAGAACGTGTCCCACAAATCCCTTGCCGGATGTTCCGCCGGAATATTCAAAGCGTCAAAATTATAATATTCTGTTTCAACCTCAGGGCCTTCCGCGATTTCAAAACCCATTGAAGAAAAAATCTCAATTGCCTTGTTCTGAACCTGCGTAAGCGGATGCAAATGCCCATGCTCAACCTTTTTCCCCGGCGCCGTAACGTCAATCCATTGTTTATTCATATTCTAAATTATAACTCTTTTATTTTTAATTACCAATTACTCGTTACTCGTTACTTTTTTATGTTTTGGTGTAGCCCAAAAGCCCATATACTTGCCAAGCAAAAGGCGAGTTTGAGAATCCACTCCGGGAATCGCTCCAAAAATTGGAATCGTTAATGGAATCAGAATCCATTGCAAAACCATAAATAAATATTTGTATTTCTTTTTCCGCGCCGGCATAGGCGGCAAAAGGCTCATTGAAATTATTGCCGACATAATCAAGCCAAGCATTGCCAAAGTCATCAAATTTCTTGTAACCCGCGGCAAATTATAAGAAAGCAAAGTTTTATTAAAATTCTGGCCACCCAAGAAAAGAGGAAGCCACCCAAGAAAAAAAATTATCAGCGGGTTTGTCGCCAAGGACCAAAAACCCTCAATTTGCACGAACGCGAATCTTAATTTTTTGCTTAATGAAATTTTTTTGTTTCTTAAAAAACCAAAAAGTATGTATGGCACATTTTCAACGCCCCAACTCCACCTCCTCTGCTGTTTGTACACATTTTTTATCGTTCCTAAAAAAGTCGGCGCGAGATTGGCATCCAAAGACACGGGATAAGAAAGAGGCACCACTTGGTAATCTCCGTTAAAATGCAGCAACGAATTCCAAAAAATGCGCGAATCCTCGGAAACCATATTCTTCTGCCAATATCCAACTTCGTAAAGCGTCTTAAAACTCATTGAATGAGAGGAAAATGTTGATAGCCTTTCAGGCCTTTCCTGCTGAATCATTTGCCAAAAAGTGCCTGATACTGCCACGACGCGCGAAAACGCGGGGGCGTCCCAAATATTATTGTTGTAAACCGGCACAGGCTGGAAAGAAGACCGGTACGGCTTTTCACAAGTCAAAAAATGCCAAGTGAGGCATAAAAAATACTGCGGATAGACGCGCGTGTCTATGTCAAAGGCAGAAACTAAAACATTTTCGTATTTAATATTATTTTTATCCAAAATTTTTTTTCTTGCCTCTTCGGCGGCATAAGCGATATTTGAACCTTTGCCCGGCATTTCCCCCTCAAGCCCGTCCGGATGTTTTACGGCTAAAAAATGCATAAATTTATTTCCGTATTTTTCATAAACACTCTTCACGACTTTTTCCGCTTCTTCCCCGGCCCTTTGCTCATAAGCAAGGATTATTATCATTTTGCCTTGCGGCCACTGAGACTCAACCAATTTTTCCATTGTGGCTAAAACCACGTCCAAACCCTCTTTATAAAAAGGCAGTATTACCATTTGCAAAACATGGTCATATTTGATATTTTGAAGCCTTTTCTCCCAATCCATCTTTAAATAACCGCGCATTCTTTTCCAATTGACACGCAGATGCGCTGACAAATACACCGTTTTGACAAGCCAATATATGTCAAAAACAATTATAAAAAAGGCTGCCCACAAAGGAACAACCCATGCCATTAAAACAACTCCGAGCAAAGTTAGCCAGGTAAAAAAACCAGGCATGATTTCCAGCGCTCTGTAAATTTTTCTGTCTTTTCCTTTAAGCTCGCTAGCTCTTCCAACGCGCGAATATTCATAAAGCATAATTGCATTATATGCACAACGGGGGTATAATTTCAACGATGAGCTTTGTTAATTATATCTACATTATAAATATCGGCGTTGTTGCGCTTCTCGCACTCTGGATTTTAGCGATTGAATTGCGGCTGAAAAAAATTTTCAGGGGCGGCGGCTCTAAAAATCTTGAGCAAACATTGTCTTCCTTTGGCGGCGAATTGAAAAAATTGGACATTTCCAGAGAAGAAACGGAAAAATATCTTATAACAGTGGAAAAGCGGCTTAGGCAAAGCGTCCAAAATGTCAACACAATTCGCTTTAATCCTTTTCAGGATTCAGGCTCAAACCAAAGCTTTGCCGTTGCTTTCCTGAATGAAAAAGGTGACGGTGTTGTAATTTCAAGCCTGTATTCAAGAGAAAAGGTCAGCGTTTACGCCAAGCCGATTAAAAATTACGCTTCAGAATACACGCTTTCAGAAGAAGAAAAACAAGCAATAAATGAAATTAAATAAAAACAACGATCTTATTCCAAGGTCCCCTGTTGTGGCAGTAATGGGCCATATTGACCACGGCAAATCAAAACTGCTTGACTTCATAAGGCAAACAAATATTGTTGAGAAGGAAGCGGGCGGAATCACGCAGCACATTGGCGCTTACGAAGCGGAAGTTAAATGCGAAGATGCCGCGCACGCGCCTGCCTGCGCAGGCAGGCATAAAACCAGAAAAATAACTTTCCTTGACACTCCGGGCCATGAAGCATTCTCTCAAATGCGCGTCAGAGGCGCCAAGGCGGCTGATGTGGCCATACTGGTTGTCGCAGCAGACGAAGGCCCAAAACCGCAAACCATTGAAGCGCACGAGGCAATAAAAAATATCGGCATTCCGTTTGTAATTGCCTTAAACAAAATTGACAAACCCAATGCAGAGCCGGAAAAAGTCAAAAGCCAGCTTGCTGAACACCAAATTTTCGTTGAAGGATACGGCGGGAATATTCCAACCGTAAATATTTCCGCTAAAACCGGGGAAGGCATTGATGATTTGCTGGATGTCGTTCTGCTTTTGGCGGAAATGGAAAATTTGCAAGCCAACCCAACGGAAAACGCTTCCGGCTTTGTAATTGAATCCAAGCTTGGGACAAAACGCGGCGTCTCTGCCACGCTTTTAATACAAAACGGAACAATGAAAAAAGGCATGCTTGTTGTTGCTGGAGAAGCCGTGGCGCCGGTAAAAATATTTGAAAACTTCCAGGGCCTGGCGGTTGAAAAAGCGACTTTCTCCTCTCCTATAAGAATTTTCGGCTTTGACAAAATGCCGGAGGCGGGCGCCGAATTTAAAACTTTTAATTCCAAAAGGGAAGCGGAGGCGGCTATTGGCGCCTTCAAAGAAAAAAATCTTCCGGAAAAATCAAAATTTAAAAAAACGGAAATCGTTGAAGGCAAAATCGCCCTGCCAATCATTATAAAAGCTGATTTTTCTGGCTCATTGGAGGCGCTTGAAAAAGAAATTCTAAAACTGGAAAAAGAAGAAACCACGCTCGATATTTTACGAAAAGGAGTCGGCAATATCAATGAAAATGACGCGAGACTTGCTTCCAGCGCGGAAAACGCGATTATAATCGGCTTTAATGTAAAAACTAACCCTGCCGCCAAAGAAATCGCGGAAAAATTCCGTGCGGACATTTTTACCTCGGATATTATTTACAAAATAAGCGAATGGCTTGAAGAACAAATCAGCAAAAGAAAAAAACGCGAGACAGAAGAAAAAATAATCGGGACAGCGAAAATTTTAAAACTCTTCAGTAAAATAAAAAATAAGCAGCTTGTCGGAGGAATGGTAATTTCGGGGAAAATAGAGGCGGGCAAAACCATAAAAATAAAAAGGGGCGATCTCGCGGCTGGCGAAGGGAAAATATTAGAGCTTCGGCGCAATAAAATCAAAGTAAAAGAGGTTGGCGAAGAAAATGAATTTGGCGCTATGATTGAAAGCAAAATTGAATTAGACAAAAACTGCGCCATTGAAATTATAGAAAAAATAAGTTAAATTAAATTTAATGAAGACGCGGCAAGAGAAAGCCGGTTCCCTGCTAAGAAATCTCGCCGGCTCTTTTATAAAATTAGAAATAAGGTCAAGCGCGCTGCTTACTGCCGCGCGAGCGGAAATTTCGCCCGACCTTCGTCGCGCCAAAATATTTGTCAGCGTTTTTCCCGAAGAAAATGAAAATGAAATTATCGGGCTTTTAAAAAAGAAAGAAAGAAAATTCCGCGATTTCATTAAACCGAAACTCAAATGGAAATTTCTGCCAACGGTTTCATTTGAAATAGACACTGGAGCAAAAATGGAAAGGCGCATAGACGAACTTTTAAAATTATGATGGCGCGGTGGCGAAGTGGTAACGCAACGGTCTGCCTGCCCGCCAATCGGCCTGAGCCGTTATGGTCTGGTAGCCAAGTGGTAAGGCAAGAGTCTGCAAAACTCTTACACGGGAGTTCGATTCTCCCCCAGACCTCAAGGCGATGGCAGGCGGGCAAAACCGTTATACGCGGGTTCAATTCCCGCCCGCGCCTCCAAAAGCCCGAGTGGCGGAATTGGCATACGCGCACGACTTAAAATCGTGTGGAGAAATCCATGTGGGTTCAAGTCCCACCTCGGGCATACAACTGAGATTAATAGTTTTTTTTATATATTCCGCCCATAGCTCAACTGGCAGAGCAGATCCCTCTTAAGGATAAGGTTGAAGGTTCGATTCCTTCTGGGCGGACTAGAAAGAAATTCAGGGCAAGCCCTTCAATAAATTCATGGCAAGCAAATTTGCCCTCGTGGTGAAATTGGCAGACACGCATGGTTTAGGACCATGTGCCGAAAGGCTTAGAGGTTCAAATCCTCTCGAGGGCATGTTAAAATAAAAAAACAAGCGGTCATCGTTTAGTGGCAGGACACGACCTTGCCAAGGTTGAGACGGGAGTTCGATTCTCCCTGACCGCATACGAAAATCAACATACGCCCATAACTACACCAACCATAATTTAACACATTACTCAATATGAAAAAGAATCACGGGGAGCGCCATACGCGCGCTCCCCGTGATTTTCCGTAAGAAAATCCGATTCTCCCTGACCGCATACGAAACAAAAAAACGTCTTAATGCCGCGGCAACTATAAGCTTGACATTTTTTGCTTTTCTGATATAATTCTAATCAAATATACCTTGACAAAAAAATACCAAAATAAAAATTCCGCCAACGGCGGAGAAGGAGAACGTGATGAGAGAAAACGAGACAAAAGAAAGCGTGGCGAAAAAAGTCAATGTTTTGTTTCTCGCAACTGCCACAATTATTAATATACTAATTGTGGCAGTTGCTTGGTTTCTTTGGCAAGAAGAAACTACAAAAATTTTAGGCCAAGAATGGAACTGGGGTTGGGCAATAATATTTGCCTTGATACTCTACAACATTTTTTCTCTAAAAATTGCTAAAGCCACCAATGACATGACAAGATACGGAACAGTGTGGGGGGTGGTGGAAGTTTTTGGACGACCTGTATACGGAAAAGGACCAGGAGGATTATTTTATGTTCCTCTTGGAATTGCCAACTTAATCCTATTCCCTTACACAACCATTGAGGACCAATATCCGGATGATCCGGAAAAAGTATGGAAAGGAGAACAGGATAAAATTCCTGTTGGTATGGTACCACCAATTAGATTAACCTCTAGTGGGTCAGAAAAAGAAACAAAAGATCCTCTAGAGAGGCGGCTAACACTTGAAATCAGTTTTGTTAATCGTTGGAGGATTACCAACCCTATTCTTTTTCGTAAAACAATAGGTACCATTGATGAATTTGGGAGACAAATAAAAGACATCGTTATAAGAACAGGCGGACAAGAAATCGCCCAAAAAAAACCCAAAGAAGTGCTTGAAGAATGGGAAAAAATTGACGAAAAATTGAAAAAAATCGTCAAAGAAACATCTGAGGGTTGGGGCGTAGAAACACAAAATGTCTTTATGGCAGAATTTGACCCCAGTAAACGAGTGAATACTGCGATGGCAGACGCAACTGAAGCTCTATATCTGCGCAAAAAGAAAGAGACTGACGCACTCGCACAAAAATTTGCAGACGAACAAAAAGGTGCAGGTGAGGGTGCTGCCGAAAAAGCAATCCTTGATGGCAGAACAGCGGGCTTTGAGAAAATGGCGAAAAAACTTAAAATCAAATCCGAATTAGTACTGAACGCCGAGACGGCAAGAGCAATTACCTCAAATCCTGGCCAAAAAACTATTATAGTTGGTCCGCAAGGATTTGCCGACATAGTCGGGATCACAACCGCCATAGGAGAAAACCTTAAAACAAAAAGCGAGGTGTAAAAATGAAACTTCCATTGATAGTATCCGCTATACTGCTTGCAATAATTATTGCAAGCAAGTGGTATAACAAAAGGCCTGAAAAAACGGAAGTAAAAACAGAAAAAAAGAAAACGAGCTGGGGCTGGATTGTCTGTGTTCTGATTCTGGTTTTCGGGGGATATTACGGATATAAATATTATCTCAAATCCCCCACTGCCAAAGAAGCGGTGGTAGCGCGAGAGTGGATACTTTATTGGGATAAAACTCCGGAGGCGATCGGTTTTACCCCGGCCGTTCGCTCAAAATCCAACCGAGTAAAAATTGAAAAGATGAACGACAACATCCTTGTGTTCAGGCAATTTTACAAACACAAAGGAATTGCCCAACAAGCTTTGTTCGTCGGCAAAAAAACCGCGCCGCTTGTTTACAATGGGCGATGGCAACAAGATGTTCCGGCTGGCAGCGGAGATTTCTTTGTCAGGTTTACGCCTGACATGAAAGCCGCATCCGGATGGCAAGATAATGGCACCAAGCGTGCCATCCCGATGCAACTTTTTGCAAAGTAAAAAACAAGGCGGTCCGATGTTCATCGGACCGCCTATTTTATTTGCCTTATACCTCTCCTTTATTTCCAAAGATTTAAAAGAATTCTCATAATGCCAAAAACAGAAACCATTATGAACAATCCTATCAATCCCCAAATTATATGCTGTCTGCCGACATTTCTTTTTTCTTCATTATCCGCGCCCAAAATAAATTCCACAACGCCGTAAAGAAATACCATTACCGCGATTGCGAGCATTAATTTAATCGCCGGGTTCGCGATACTCTGGATAATTTTGTTTAAAAGGGCGTCGGCTTCTTGCATAATAATCTAAAATTAATATGTTGGAATTTCAGGAACCATCGGGATATTGGTGTCCAAATTAAATGTTTCAACAAGAACATTCACAAGGCCCCAAACCGCGACCATAACAAACAAACCGATAATGCCATAAAGCATAACGCTTCTCGCCTCCTTTCTGGATTCTTCGCTCGCGCCCGCGGTAATGTATTTGACAACGCCAACCAAAAAAATCACAACCGCCACAGCGATTAAAAGCGGTATCACCAAATTAATTATGCCAAGAATTTTGTCTATCAACGATTCAACATCCTGCGCCGCCAAAGCCATAAAAGGCGTTAACAAAACTCCGCCGCAAATTATTTTTTTTATTGTTCGCATAAATTTTTAATTTTTTTACTAATTTTTGCTAATTTTTACGACCTTTAATAATTATTAAAACGACCTGACTGTTGCTTCTATCGCGCTCGCGATAACCCACGCGCCCAGCAATATCGCCGTTCCTATTATCGCCCATGTAAAAGACGCTTTTGCCGTCTCAAGCTGTTTCTCGTTGCCGCGCGCCGTAACAAAAAGCAATCCGGAATAAATGATAAACAGCGCCGCAATCGGGATGCCGATTTTTGCCGCAAGCTTAGCAATGCTCTCAATAAGCTCCGCAAAAGAACTTGAATTAAGCGGATTCGTTAGTATTGACGATATCCCTTCCCCTTCGCCTGAATAAGGCGGATCCGCAAAGACTCGAAAAGGTAAAAGAACTACATTAATAATAACCCCAAAAATAATTTGGCTCAACCTTATTTTTTTTATCCTGTGAATAAACTTCATAATATTATAATTCGTGTTTATAAATTTTTTATTAACAGCCCGGAAAAACATTCCATGGCAAATAACCCGGTTTTACTAAATTGCCCAATATCGTGTCAATAATAAGCCATGATGCAAAAACAATAATCAATCCCCAAATCGCCGCGCTAATCGCTTTTTTCCCTTTGTCGCGCCTGGTTTCAGAGCCGCCGGATGTCAAAATCATCACACCGCCGTAAATTAAAGCCAGCACCGCCAAAGGCATCGCTATGTTGTAACTTAAAAAATTAATAATATTTTTAACGCCTAAGAATAAATGGCAAACGGTGCAGTCGGGCCCATTACAAGGAACAAGCTTCGCAAAAACAAAAATTGGAAATACCATGACAGGCAATAAAATTACTAAATTTGCGATTATTTTTTTAAGCATTGTTAATTCTGAAATTCCAAATATTTTATAATGTCTTCTATCTGTGTTTCAGCGCTTTTCGCCGCGTCAGAAACGCGGACTTTTCCTGTTGCTGTTGATTCTACCATATTTTTAAAAATTTCATAAGTTGACAGCGGATTCGGGTCAAGCCACGTCCGCGACATTATCGCTGATTTGTAAACAATGGAGAGAATTGGATTATCAACGCCTTTTGCCAAAATATCGCGCCGGCTGGAACCCAAATTAAACATGCTCGCGAATTGCTCGCTAAACTCATCATTTATCAATTCTATCGCGGCCGCGTAAGCCCTATCCGTATTTTTAGAATTTTTTGAAACCGCCAAACTGTAAATCTTGCCGAAAGTCGCCATGATTTTGCCATCCCTTATCTGCGGAACTTCCGCGATATCAAAATTAAGATGAGGATTTTTTTCTTTAATCTTTTCAAATTCGCTTGCATAGCCAAAATACATAGCCAAAGAGCCGCTGGCAAACATCGTCTCTGAATCAAACAACGCCCTGTTCCAAGAATAAGAAGATTTGCTTGGATTGGAAAATTCGTTAAAAAATCGAACCGAGCTTTCCACCGGACTCAACGCGCTCTGCCCTTTTTCTTCCCACACAACCTCCGCGCCGCTGATGTTTACAATCGGATTCCCTGTTTGCAAAATTAGCATTGACAAAATTTCTTTCGCGTTTTTAACATTTCTAAATTCGCCCATTGCCGCGCCTGACTGCGTAATATTGCCCGCGCCGTCAATTTTGGTAAGAGCTTGCGCGTCGGTTAAAAATTCATCCCAATAGCGCGGAGGCATAGCAATGCCTGCCGAAGAAAACAAATCGCGATTCCAATACAAAACTATCGGGTCAACGGCTAGCGGAAAACCTATGATATTTTTATTTTGAGTGTCAAGAAAAAGTTCCGCTGAATCAATAAAAGAATCCCTGAAACTTCTTTCTTTAAAATATTCAAACGGAACCGCGAAAACTTTGTTCTTGTGCCTTAAAATCATATCCTGCGTAAAAATCCATACGTCAGGCCCCTTGCCGGAAGCTAAAGCGTCAATAAGCTCATTTTCATAAATATCCGGCGCTTTGCCGACGTAATTTATACTAAACAAAAGATTTTCATTATTGAAATCCGAAAACAGCGGAGTTAGTTTTTTTTCTGAAAAAATTCCCCATATCGTAATCTCCGTTTTTATTCCGGACGTTCCGCCGCCCCTGAAACCTGGTATGATCCCCGCGAACATTAAAACGGCTATTACCCCGACGGCCACTGAAACGGATACGACAATAATTTGAAATTTGCTCATTGTTTATGATTTTTTAAAAATTAATCCGTAATGATGCTCGCCGGCTGAAAATTCTTTTTCCAATTTAAAACCTTCGTTAAAAAATAACGCCTGCGCGTCCTCTTTTTTTATTCTTTTTTCCATTGGCGGACCTATTTTTTCATTTTCTTTTCCCCACTCAATTATTGCCGCTTCCCCGTGATTTTTTAGAACGCGGCAAGCTTCCTTAACAACCGCTTCTCTGTTTTCCGCCTGAAAAAGTATATTGGAAATTATTACAAAATCAATCGAACCGTCAGCCAAACGCGACGCTCCCGGAATTTCAAGATTTGCCAATATAATCTCAATGTTTTTTAAATTACGAATTTTTGCCTGTGATTTTACAGATTGAAGCAATTCTTTTTGCACATCAATGGCGTAAACCGCGCCTGAATTGCCGACTAATCTTGCCGCGGAAATAGAATAATGGCCTGAACCGCAACCAAAATCAGCCACCGCCATTCCTGGATCCAGCTCAAAATTTTTTACGATTTCCTCCGGACGAACAAAACCCATATTAAAATAATTATACTATAAAAACGTTAATGACGCGATTGAATCTCCGGCCTTTAATTTCATAATTCTCACTCCCTGAGTCTGCCTGCCAAGCGTTGGTATTTGAGCGAGCGATGTTCTGATAACCTGCCCTTTTTGCGAAATTGCGATAATTTCTTCAAACCCGGGGCCTATTGCTTTTGCTATCATCAAAGAACCGGTTTTTTCGGTATTTTTGGCGGTTTTTATCCCGGACCCGCCGCGCTTTTGCAAACGATAATTTTTTACATTTGTCTTTTTTC
Organism: Patescibacteria group bacterium; assembly: GCA_018895015.1. Classification (GTDB taxonomy): domain Bacteria; phylum Patescibacteriota; class Minisyncoccia; order UBA9983; family UBA9983; genus JAHIOX01. Next base: position 31,868 of record JAHIOX010000025.1, read on the forward strand.
CAAAACCCTTTTTGCTCATTGTTAAAAGAAATAACTCTTTTTCTCTCAAATCAACGGCGTCGGCTCCAACAAGCTCATCGTCAGAGGATAATCTTATTCCCCTTACTCCGCCGGCGGCTCTGCCCATTTTCCTGACATCAGATTCTTTGCATAGAATTGACTGCCCTTTTTTAGTCGCCAAAATCAAATTTTCGCCTCTAGAAACAAGAAAAGCAAATTTTAATTCATCCCCTTTGTCCAGTTTTATCGCGGCAATTCCGTTTCTCCTGACATCCTTAAAGCTTTCAGCCTCCACTTTCTTAATTATACCTTTTTTCGTGACCAATGCTAATGAAAACTCTTTTTCTTTCACGGATTTTGGAAAAACAAGAACAGATGTTACTTTTTCATCCGCCGAAAGCGAAAGAAAATTTACAATTGACTTCCCCTTAGTCGCCCGCTTGCCCTCCGGCAAATCATACATTTTAATCTGATACGCCTTTCCGCGATCGCTAAAAAACAACAGGTCGTCGTGCGTATTGGCTGTAATAAAAATATTAACAAAATCTTCATCTTTCGTATCCATGTCAATAACGCCCATCCCGCCTCTTTTCTGCGCCTTGTATAATTCAGGGTCGCTCCGCTTCACATAACCGCCCTTTGTCAAAATCATCATTTGCTCCCTTTCAGGCACAAGATCTTCAGTTGACATTATTTTCGCCGCCCTGCCGACGATTTTCGTTTTTCGCTCGTCTCCGTATTTATTTTTAATGGCGATTAATTCGTCTTTGATAACTTTAAGGATTTTTTTCGGGTCAGCCAAAAGCGCCCGCAATTCCTTTATTAACTTTAATTTCTCGCTCAACTCATCGTCAATTTTCTGCCGCTCAAGCCCTGCCAGCGACTGTAGCTTCATTTCAAGAATAGCTGTCGCCTGCCTGTCGGAAAATTTAAATTTTTCCATCAATTTCTTATGGGCAGTTTCTTTGTCAGTGGAAGATTTGATTGTTTTAATTATGGCGTCAATATAATCAAGCGCCTTTTTCAGCCCCTCAAGAATATGCGCCCGATCCAGCGCGCGGTTTAAATCAAATCTCGCCCTGCGTTCAACAACAATTTTCCTATGCTCAACAAAATATCTGATTAAATCTTTAAGGCGCAAAAGCTGCGGCTGAATGCCATCCACCAAAGCGATAACATTAAAATGATATGTTTTTTCTAAATCAGTATGCTTGTATAAATTATTTAAAATTTTCTGCGGATTTACGCCTGATTTCAAATCAACGACAACGCTCATTCCATCTTTGTCCGATTCGTCTCTTATATCCCTTATTCCTTCTATTTTTTTTGAATTAACTAATTCCGCCATTTTTATTATTAATTCGGATTTATTGACTTGGTAAGGAATTGACGAAATTATTATTTGGAAAGAGCCCGTCTTTTTTTCCGCGATTTCCACTTCTCCCCTGGTTACAATGCCTCCTCTGCCGGAAGCATACGCCTGGCGGATGTCTTTTGGATTAAAAATCAGGCCGCCGGTAGGAAAATCAGGGCCTTTAACAAACTGCATCAAGTCGTCAGTTGAAGCGTCCGGATTATCTATCAAATAAGCCGTGGCATCAATAACTTCAGCCAGATTATGCGGCGGAATGTTTGTCGCCATGCCAACCGCGATCCCCAAAGAGCCGTTTATAAGCAAATTGGGAATGGCGGACGGCAAAACTATCGGCTCCCTTAGGCGATTGTCATAATTAGGCTTAAAATCTACAGTGTCTTTTTCAATGTCTTTTAGCGTTTCCTCTGCCAAAGAAGTCATTTTTGCCTCCGTGTAACGATAAGCGGCAGGCGCGTCTCCGTCTATTGAACCCCAGTTTCCCTGACCATCAACGAGCGGGTAACGCATTAAAAAATTCTGCGCCATTCTTGCCATCGCGTCATAAAGCGCGGAGTCGCCATGCGGATGGTATTTACCCAAAGCGTCTCCGACAATTGCCGCGGATTTTTTGAATTTGGCGGAATGCCCCAAACCCGCCTCGTGCATTGTGTATAAAATTCTGCGATGAACCGGCTTTAATCCGTCTCTGACATCAGGCAGGGCGCGAGAAATAATGACAGACATCGCGTAATCCAAATAGGAACCGCGCATTTCTTTTGAGATATCCACCGGCATTATCTTTTCCTCTTTTATATCTTTGCCTTTTTCTTTGTCTTGAATTTTCATAATTCTTCTTTTAGCCGGCCAAAAGTATTTTTAATTCCGCCGACCGGAATATCAAAACTTTCTTTCGCCATATTCATAATTATCTTAAAAGGCGCTATCGCGGCCTGGTTATTTTTATTTTCTTCTCTATTTAAAGAAAACTTTAAAGTAAAAACCCACGCGGAAACAACGAAAAACATAACTATGGCTATGACAATAAATAAAACTCTCCTTCTTACCGATTCCGGCCTTTTCTGCAAATTTTCTATTTTACTGATTAAAGACATGGTTCTAAAACAATAATTTCATTCTTTTTTTCTGATAAATCTTTTTTCTTCAGCGTTAATTTGTCAACCGGCTTTGCGACGCCGTTGCCAATATCTTTTAAAAACTGCTTCAGGTCCGACTCTTTGGCATAGATTGGTATTATTATTTTTGGCTCTATCTGAGCTATTATTTGCGCTGATTTCCGCCCGTCGCCGCCGGAAACAGGCAAAAACAAAATATCCACATTGCCTATCTCCTGCTTTGCTTCCGGACTTAATTCTTTTTCGCCAAAAGCGCCCAAGTGACAAATAACCATATCCTCAAACAACAAAACATAAATAGTATTCACTGCTCCGCAATCTCGGTTAAAACCTGAAAATATGCCGTTTACGCAAATTCCTCCAATCTCATATTCCCCAGGGCTGTTTATTAAAAAAGGAGCGGCATTTTCGCTCTTTCCGGAAAGATTGTCGCTGCCGTTATAATCTTTATGATTGCAATTGATTAAAATTACATTGGTCTGGAAACGCGGGGATTTGAATTCCGATTCTTTTGAGGGCGGGTTAAAAGCAAGCACCGTCTCGCCAGACTGCGCCTTTAAACAAGCCCCTCCATAATAAGTAATAACCATTGATTATAATCATAGCAAAATTCAGGAAAAAATTCAAATCAAAAAACCGGCATCGTAAGTCGGTTATAAAAATTTTAAATTTACGCTCTTCGCAATTCTTTAATTTGATTTTCCAAAAATTCAACTCTTTGCCTCAAATCAAAAACATCGCTAGCGAGCGCGTCCGCGTCCTCTTTTGATGTTTGAGAAATTTTTCCCAATCTTTGCTCAATTTCCTCCAACTTGCTCCAAATCTGCTTTATTTCAAAACGAAGCTGACGAAACTGCTCATGCATTTCTTCTTTTAAATCAACTATTTCCGCTTCAATTTTATCAAATCTTTTATCAACCTGTTCAAAACGCTTATCAATATCATCCTTTTTCGCGGTTTCTTCAAACCCTTTTTGGACCATCAACGCCAAATTTTCAATTGTAATTTTTTTAGCCATTGTTTTTATTATATCCACCGCTCAACAAAAATCAAATGTGAATAATTTTAGCGCCTCTTGCGATTTTGCGAAGGTTTAACCTTCGGAGGAAGAGGAAGATTGTCCTTGGATAATTCTTATTTCCAGCAAGAGATCTGTGTTAAGTGACACGAACCAAATGGCATATTTGTCCACCCTCCCCTTACCCACGCTTGAGCCCTCTCATTTTCTGGACATATACCTATCACGTCAGAGGCAGCAAATTTAGCACCCTTAAGCTCGCATACTTTATTATAATGTGGCGAAAAATCAATATAAGGATCAACACCCCAACCAAGCGAACCGCCGGACTTCTCATCCACATAACACCACCCGCCAACGCAATCCTTACCTACGGCATAAGTTACTTTCGTAAGAGCTCCGGGCCATTCGGTTTTTCTCTGCCCGCCGAGCCAGATGCCTCCGTTGGTTTTAATATCGCCGTTAACATCAAGTTTTTGCGTTGGGCCAGCCGTGCCGATGCCGACACTGCCATCAAATATGGAGTTTCCTATATTGCGGAAGCCGTTGACTTGCAATGGCCCTGATTTAATTTGGCTTAATGCTCCGACATTTACAGGAGCCGAGACATTGCCTCCCGGAGGAGTCTGGGTTGGAGCCGTCCAGGCGGAGACCAGAGACACGCCTGCGACCAAAATCATTATTACTATTATTGTTCTTGCTAATTCTTTAAGTGTTTGCATA
>JAHIOX010000026.1 GCA_018895015.1 Patescibacteria group bacterium
AGAGGATAATTCTTCTGCGCCAACTTCCAATGAACCGCCAGCCCCGGCGCCAGCCCCGGCGCCAGCCACTTGCTCTGACGGCATTAAGAATCAAAGCGAGACTGGTACAGATTGCGGCGGCCCATGCTCGGCATGCGCTGTCCTAACTCCAACTCCAACTCCAACACAAACACAAACACAAACTCCAACACAAGCACAAGCACAAACTCCAACACAAGCACAAGCACAAACTCCAACAACCGGTGGCAGCAGTGTTTCGTCAGATACTTCCTCAACCATATCGGTCAGATTAAATGTCTCTCCAAATATCGGACACGCTCCATTAAATGTTAATTTGGACGCCTTTGTTTCAGGCACGGCAGTCGGCCCTGTTAATTACACTTTTTACTGCGACAGAAATGATTCAGGCGTTAACATTACCACTCCTTATTCAGCAAAATACGACAGCATAACTTCAATAACCAATTCTTTCCCGTGCGTTTATTCTTCGCCCGGCGTGTATACCGCAAAAGTTATTATTGAAAGAGGAAACGCTTTGCCAACTGAAGTCAGAGCAACTATTACCGCATTGGCTCCAGGCGAAGTTATTCCAACTGCTCCCCAGCCAGCGGCGGAAACCACTCCAACAACTACTACTCCAGCCATCACTCCGCCCATGGCGGAAGCCGCAATCTTCACCAAAGCCATGTATCCAGGATTCAAGCACGAAGAAGTAACAAAGCTTCAGCAATATCTGTCGCAAGACGCAAGTTTGTATCCTGAAAAAGAAATCACTGGCTATTTTGGAGAGCTCACCTTAAAAGCAGTTCAAAGATTTCAAACAAAATACAGCATTGTTTCTTCCGGAACTTCGGCAACCACTGGCTATGGTTTGGTTGGTCCGGCAACAAGAGCAAAGCTTAATGAAGTATTTGGTTCGACTTCCTTCGACAAAGCTCAGGACAAGCCGCTCACCACAGGTGGCGCAATTTCCGCGCCAACGCCGACATCCGCAGAAACAGAAGCTCTGGTCAATCAGCTTATCGCGCAAATCCGTTTGCTTCAAGAACAACTCATGCAGATTCTGACCCAATTAACCCAGCTCCTCCAACAGCAGATTCAGCAGAAATTGGGGCAGTAATTAAATTGTTGAAAGCTCGGCTTTTAACAATTTTCACCTAGTTCTAATTTTGTTCCGCTTGTTTTAACAAAACTTTGATATTCTTTTTTGTCAGAAAATTGCCCAGTAATAATCTGATGTTTAAGAAACTCTTTCCAGCGATTTTCTGTAATACAATCCTGATAACTTGACCATGTGTATTGGTGTTCTTTGTTTTTCCATTCTTTTATTTCTCGCGGGTTGCGGTGAATGTATGCGGAGAGGTGAAGTAGTTGCTCGTTATCCTCAATATGTACGATTTGAAACGGCCCCTGAAAAAGATGACCGGATTTTCCATATTTTGCGTTAAAATATTTTGTGTACGCCGTTAATATTCTTTGCATGTATTGAGAAATGCCGTCTTCTTTTAGTTCGCGTATTGAAATGTGGAAATGATTCGGCATTAAAGTAAAATTTATTAATTCAACATACCGATTTTTAATTATTTTTTCTATTGTCGTTTTAGAAATGTTAAAAGCTCGGCTTTTAACAAAATTAGATACTGGACGACTCATGTTTTGAAGCACTAAAGGAGATTGTAAATGGAGAATAAGAAAAAGCATTCTGACATAATCTCTTTCATCAAGAAAAATATTTTGTTTATTGTTTCCTCTATTGAAAATGTGGTAGTGCTCGTTGACGCTAATTTTGATTTTTCTCATGTTTTTATTTTAGCACACAAAAGTGTTGAAAGCCGAGCTTTTAACATTTCGTATTGTGGATAATTTTTTTTGGGATTGATGTATAATGAATTTTATGCGGTCTTATGAAAAAATAGCTAGGATTTTGAGGACTGACAAGGATATTCTTCGCGTTATTGACAAAAGAATGCATGAAATCGTCGCGTCAAGACGCGACGGGCATAATAATCATAATAATATTCTTGACAGAATATGCGAAGAAAACGATTCAAGGATCGAGTCTTCGCTGAATATCCTTGGCGTTTCCGAGCGCGGAGCGCGTGATATTTATTCCGCGCTTATTGAAAGAATCAGGGAGGATGACATAAGATTGGCAAGATTGATTCACAAAGAATCCAGCGGCGGACCCAGCGGATTCCAAAATATGCTTAATGTCGCGAAAGAAATATCCGGCGTTACAAAAGGCAGATTTTTGAAATTGGAAAAAGCGAAAGAGCTTATTCTTAAAAATCCGCCAAATAATATTTTAAGATTTCTCGGGTATAAAAACGCGCAAGAGCTTTTGGAAAAAGAAGACATCTATGAAATATTCGCCGGTCTGCGGTTTATGGAGGACGGCAAGTGGCTGAACGATGTTTTTTTTAAGCCGTATGAAGAACTTACGCCGGACGATTTTGAAGAAAGAGATATTCGGGCGAAAGTTTTGAGCGATAAATGGGTGGTGGCCGCGGAGCAATTTTTAAAGAAAAAATACCATAACCTAAGCCATTTAAAGGAGCTCGGTTTTGTTTTTGTCATACCGATTGAAGTTAATGTTCCGGGCGCCACACTTAGGGATTTTAGTTTGTCTTTGCATTATCTTCACGAAGTGAAATTTTATTCCGATTTGTTTGAAAAGTACGCCGCTTTGCCGGATTTCGCGAATAAGTTTACGGCCGGCTTGCGCGGCGATGTCATTGACGTCAGGCCGGGCGACGATGAGCTAGGTAAAACATGGATGATTATCCAAAGGTATCTTGCCAAAGACGACGAATATGATTGGCGCCTTTTTTATCCGCATGTTAATCCGGAAGCGGTTCATTGGGCAAAGGCGGAGAATGACATGAGCGCGCTTTCAAAAAGGTTTGGCTTGGGTTTTGAATTTTGGGAGGGGCTCGGCCCTGTGGGGAATTTTTTTAAAGAAGAGTCCGGCGCCGAAGTTCTGGTGAGTTTTAATTTTCTTGATACGGCAATGTCTTTGTTCCAGGAAAAAGAAATGGTAAAATATTTGTATCATCACCAGGAGGCGATGTGGAACAAAGTTTTTTCTTCTTTTTTTGGCGAAGAAAAAATGGAGAGAATGATAATTGAAAATTTTGACAGAGGAATTATTAATTTAACTTAAATTCAATGATTGATTTATCAAAAATTACGGAGAACGGCAAAGCAATGTATCTTGCGTATGACCAGGGTTTGGAGCACGGGCCTGAAGATTTTAACGCGAATAATTTTGACCCGCAGTCAATTTTAGACATCGCCGTAAAGGGAAAGTTCACGGCGATTATTTTTCAAAAGGGAATCGCGGAGAAATATTACGCGAATTCAGACGCGCGCAGAAAAATACCTTTGATTTTAAAATTAAACGGCAAGACAAAATTGCATAAAGGAGAATCGTATTCGCCGCAGGTTTGCGAGGTTGAGGAGGCTATTAAGCTCGGCGCTTCGGCTGTCGGATACACGCTTTACGCCGGATCCCAATTTGAATCTGAAATGTTTAAGGAGTTTGGGAAAGTGGTCAGAGAGGCGCATAAAAATAAAATTCCGGCGATAGCGTGGGTTTATCCGCGAGGAAAGGATATTATAAACGACACGACCTTGGAAATTGTCGCTTACGCGGCGCGGATAGCGCTTGAATTGGGCGCCGATATCGCGAAAATAAAATATTCCGGTTCTCTTGAAAATTTCAGATGGGCGGTTCAGTGCGCCGGGAAAACAAAAGTCGTGCTTTCGGGCGGGAACAAGGTTTCGGACGAAGAATTTTTGGGAGTTGTTAAAAACGTAATGTCAGCTGGCGGTATAGGCGTCGCGGTTGGCAGAAATGTCTGGCAGAACAGCGCTCCATTGGAAATAGCCAGAAAAATTAGAGAAGTCATATTTACAAATTAATTAAAACAATAATGAAAGTTTATATAACCAGGCAAATTCCGGAATCCGGAATAAATAAATTAAAAGAAAAGGGTTATGAGGTGGATATAAATTCCGCGGACAAAGTTCTTTCAAGGGAAGAGCTTCTGAATGCCTTGAAGCAAAAGCCGTATGACGCGGTTTTGTGCCTGCTTACGGATAAAATTGACAAAGAAGTTTTTGGCGCGGTCCCGACCGCGAAAATTTTTGCCAATTACGCCGTTGGTTTTGACAATATTAATTTGGCTGATGCGAAAGAAAAAAACGTTATGGTCGTGAATACGCCCGGCGTGCTCACTGAAACCGTGGCGGAACATACCTTCGCGTTGATGCTAGCCATTGCGCATCGCGTTAGCGAGGCGGACAGATTTACAAGGGCCGGAAATTACAAAGGATGGGCTCCCATGCTTTTACTTGGCGCCAATCTTGCGGGAAAAACGCTTGGGATTGTCGGTTTGGGCAGAATCGGCTCCACTGTCGCCGGTTACGCTGTTCGCGGTTTTGGCGCGAAAATAATTTATTACGATGTAAATCGCAACGAAGATTTTGAAAAAGAATTTCAGGCGGAATATAGAGGAAATGTTGACGATGTTTTAAAAGAAGCGGATTTTATTTCAATCCATGTTCCTCTTTTGGAAAGCACGCGCCACCTTATCAACAAGGAGAGACTTGCCATGATGAAGCCGACGGCGTATTTGGTTAACACATCGCGCGGCCCTGTTATTGACGAGCAGGCGCTTGTTGAAGCGCTGAAAAATAAAATCATAAAAGGCGCGGCCTTGGATGTTTTTGAAAACGAGCCGGCGCTCGCCCTCGGGCTGGCGGAATTGGAAAATGTGATTTTGACTCCGCATATCGCTTCCGCCACGGAAGAAACACGCTCAAAAATGTCTGACATCGCGGCTGAAAATATTATCGTGGCGCTGGAAGGCCGCGTTCCGCCCAACCTTGTAAAATAATACATAGTATGTATAATGCAATTAAGAAATCATGGAACAATTGGCTGTTGAAATCAGGGATATTTTTGGGAAAAAATTAGAAAATTCAAGGAAGCAAGGAAAGCTTCCGGCTGTTGTGTACGGCAGAAAAAAGGAGGCGACGCCGCTTTTTGTTGATTTGAAAGAATTTAAAAAAAGATGGAAAGAGGCCGGGAAATCCACCATTTTTAAGATTAAAAGCCCTGATTCAAAAATCAACAGCGACATCCTTATACAAGAAATTTGCCTTGAGCCTAGAAATGGCGAGCTTTTACACGTTGATTTTTACGCAGTGGAAATGGATAAACCGATTGTCGCGACAGTTAAATTTGTTTTTGGAGGAGAGTCGCCGGCTGAAAAAGAGCTTGGCGGAATTGTAATTAAAGTTCTTCATGAGATTGACGTTGAGGCATTGCCTAAAGATTTGCCGTCCGAATTGAAGATTGATTTGTCTAATCTTAAAATATTTGAAGATCAGATTGCGATAAAGGATATTGAATTGCCGAAAGGCGTTAAAATTTTGGCGAAAGACGATGATGTCGTGGTTCTTATTTCAGAACCGCAAGGAGAGATTGTTGAAGAGCCGGCAATGAAGATTGAAGACGTTGAGGTTGAGAAAAGAGGAAAGAAAGAGGAAGAAACGATAGAAGAAAAATAAAGTTTCTTTTTTAAAATGGCTATATTTAAAAAAAAACTCGTTTTTGGCCTGACGCTTTTGGTTGTTTTGTTTTCGTGCGGAAATATTTTTTTGTCGGCTGAAGAAGTTGACCCAAGCGCTGTTGCAAATCGCCGCGCCCAGCTTCAAGAAGAATTAAAAAATATTGAAGCGCAGATAGAAACCCAAAGGAGCGTTATTCAGCAGAAGCAAAAAGAAGCGACTACTCTTGAGCGCGATATCGCGATATTTGACGCGAAAATAGCAAAGGCAAAACTTGAAATTAAGATGCGCGACATAGAGATAGCCCAGCTGTCGGACGGAATTAGCAATCGTTCCGCTTCCATAAAATCGTTGTCTGTAAAAATTGACGATAAAAGGAACTCAATCGCCGAGCTTCTTCGCAACACGAACGAGATTGATTCAATTTCACTTATTGAGATTTTTTTAGGCAA
>JAHIOX010000027.1 GCA_018895015.1 Patescibacteria group bacterium
AGCCTAAGAAACGCCCTTGCCCAATCCATAAACATACCCGCTGTCAAAACTTTGTATCTTTCCGGGATAAACGATTCGCTCGCGACAATCCAAGATATGGGAATTACCACGTTAAACGATCCTTCCAGATACGGGCTTACCCTGGTGCTCGGAGGCGGCGAAGTTTCTCTTTTGGAAATGACGGGCGGTTATTCGGTTTTCGCCAACAACGGAATTAAAAATCCTGTCAGCGGAATATTAAAAATAGAAGACAGCGAAGGCAATGTTCTTGAAAAATTTTCTCCCAAACCGAAACAAGCTCTTGATAAGAACATCAGTTTAACGATTACCGATATTCTTTCCGACAATGTCGCGCGCGCGCCCGCTTTCGGCGAAGCATCCTGGCTTTATTTTCCGGAACGGCCCGTTGCCGCTAAAACCGGCACCACCAACAACTACCGCGACGCGTGGGTCATAGGATACACCCCGAACATCGCCGTTGGCGTCTGGTGCGGAAATAATGACAATACGTCAATGGAGAAAAAAGTCGCCGGTTTTATCGCCGCCCCTTTATGGAACGCGTTTATGAAAGAAGTATTCAAAGTTTTGCCAAAAGAAGATTTTGAAAAACCCTATCCCCTTCCGGAAACAAAGCCAATTCTTGCCGGGGACTGGAAAAACATAAGCCAATATTATTTTTTCTCAAATATACCGCAAATTGAACCGGCTCCGGATCCAAGCCAGCCCGCGAAACCAAAAGTTCACTCCATACTTTATTGGGTAAATAAAAACGACCCGCTCGGCCCGGCGCCGGCCAACCCGAACGACGACCCCCAATTCCGCTTATGGGAAGCCCCGGTTCTTCGCTGGGCGACTTCGCAAGGATATAACGATTAAAACTACCCCACTCTTATGTCAAAGGGAGGATGTTTGGAAAATTTTTGCTTTAAAAGCTCCAGAATTTGATTTTTCCGCATAAAAATTTCATTTTTCAAAACCGCGTTTGAGGTTTTTACAAACACCGTTCCGTTTCGAAATTCAATATCCTCCGGCTTAAATTCCATGTTAAAAACTTGTTTTAAAACTTTGGCGATTTCCTCCTTAGCCCAATCCTTGGACGGCTTTATAACAGTAAACCTCTCTAAAAATTTATCTATTTTATCCCAAGGCATATTACATGCTGTTCATCGGCATTACGAGGTATTGGAACGAGGTGTCTTCGGCGCCGGTTATGAGAAGCGGCTTGCCTTCCCCGGCGAAACGAAGAAGTATTTTTGAGGATAAAACATACTGCAAACAATCAAAAACATATTTATTGTTAAAAGTTATTTTAATATCGTCGCCGGTTATTTTCGCCGGAATGCTTACAATATGCTCTCCAACGTCAACGCTTGATGTTTTGAGCGTTAGAAAATTATTTTTTACTCCGGTAATAATATTAAGCTCATTGAGTTTTCCTGAAAAAATTCCCGCCGTTTTTAAAGAATTGATAAAAATATTTTTTTCAACAATAACGTCCGTAACGAATTTTTTAGGAATTATTTGCTCGTAATCCGGAAAAACTCCTTCTGTCAGCCGCGAAATAAATTTAATATTATCCAATTCAAGATTAATTTGATTCTTATCAAAAGATAATTTTATTTTTCCTTCCTTGCCGTCAAAAACCCTTAAAATTTCAGCTACAGCCCTTGATTGGACAAGTAATGGGCTTAATTCCGAAAAAGAATAATTAAATTTTTTCTCAGCCAGCCTGAAGGAGTCAGTCGCGACAAAAGTTATCGGTTTTTTGCCGGAAAATATAAAAACTGAAGAAATTTCCGGTTTTATGTTTGAAAAAGAGCATGAATACCATACGCTTTTTAATCCGGATATAAAATCATTAACCGGAATCATAATATGATTATCCGTATTAATATCAGGAATTATAGGAAAATCCTCCGGCGACTGCCCTTTTATTAAGGTGGAGCTGTTTTGAGTTGATATCAAAAGATTATTATTTTGCGATTCAAATGTAATATTTTCCTGTCCTGACGCTGATGACGCGTCTCCTGAAAAATTTGAAATAAAATTATTAACAACTCCGGCCGCAACGGTTATTTTTCCCTTTTTTTCTATTTTTGCCGGTATTTCAACTTCAATTCCAAGTTCAAGATTTGTGGCGATAAATTTCAAACTCCTGTTGGATTCAGCGGAAATTAAAATATTATTCAAAATAGGTAAACTTAAATTTTTACCAGTGATTTTTTCACATAAACCTATCGCTTCTTTTAAATGATTTTTTAAACAAATTAATTTCATACTTTAGATATTACTATAATAATTAAATATATATAAATATTTGTTGTTGTATATATTGTGGATATGTTAATAAACTTATTTTGTTGTTGTATTTTAGTCTTTTATAAAAAATTAAATGTGTATAAACAACTGGATAAAATGTAACTGATTATGGAAGCTTTTATTTTAAATTTTTTAATGCACATTTAATTAATAATTTATACGCTGCCTTATTCACAACTTATGCGCTTTTTTCGTATAGAATATTTCTAATAATAGCTAATTCCTGGTTTAATCGATCGTTGTTTTTTATTGAATTATTAATTTTTTTGTAAGCGTGAATAACTGTTGTGTGGTCCCTCTGTCCGAATTTTTGTCCTATGTATGGGTAAGAAATACTTAAGTCTTCTCTTAATAAGTACATCGCGATTTGGCGCGGCATAACTATTTCTTTTTTTCTTGTTTTTTCAAAAAGATTTTTTTCTTCAATATTGTAAAAATCAGCGATAGTTTTTATGACATGATTGATTGTTAATGTTTTTATCGGTTTAGCGTTCTTTTTTAAAATATCTTTGACTTCTTGCTGGTTTAATATTTTTCCTTTTATTTTTGATTGTCCTATAACTGAATTTAACGCTCCTTCAAGTTCTCTGATATTTTCTTGGATCGCGGATGCTATGTATTCTAAAATTTCATCTGAAAGCGGATATCCCTTTAATCTGGCTTTTTCTCTTATAATCGCCAGGCGCGCTTCAAATTCAGGCGGAGAAACATCAACTATCATTCCGCCTTCAAATCTTGACCTTAATCTTTCTTCCAGCCCGACGATGTATTTCGGCGGCTTGTCTGACGAGAAAACAATCTGGCTGTTTCTTTCGTAAAGCGTGTTAAAAATATGGAAAAATTCTTCCTGAACTTTTAATTTGTTGGCGAAAAATTGGATGTCATCTATTATCAAAAAATTATATTTTCTGTATTTTTCTTTAAAAGAATAAGTATTTTTGTTTTGAATGGAGTTTATAAATTCAGTGGTGAATTTTTCAGAGGTCAAATAAAGAACTTTATTCTCCGGATTGTTTTCTTTAACTTTATTTCCTATAGCCTGGATTAAATGAGTTTTACCTAATCCTACGCCGCCGTAAATAAAAAGAGGATTGTATGCCGTGCCGAGATTTTTTGCCACTGACAGCGCGGCGGCGTTAGCCACCTCGTTAAAAGAACCGACGATATATGAATCAAACGTGTATTTAGGATTAAGATTGGCTTCTTTGTCCGCGTAAAATTCATTGAAGCCGAGCTGCTCTTCCGCGTGAGCTGGTGCCGACGCCATTTTTGCTTGCTCGTTTTTAACCGGAGGGATGGTTTGCGCGACAATGCAATACTCAATATTCCTGATATTGGAATTTATATCGCGCAAAGCTTTAATGATAAACTTATGATATTTGTTGCTAAGCCATTCCTTAACAAATCCGCTGGGAACGTTTATAAAAATGACGCCGTTTTCATATCCGCTGATGCTGGTATTTTTGAACCAAGTGGCAAAATTAGCCCTGGAAAGATTGAATTCTATTTCAACAAGAGCATCTTTCCAAAGTTTTTCATAATCTATTGCCATGTTTTTATTATACCAGCTTATCAATATTACCAAACGTGCCGGTATTTGCGTAAACCTTAATACACATGTTAATATCTTGTGGATTAGAAGTGAATATTGATTGTTGGCGGTTTTATTGTATAATGAAAAAATACTGATGTTGCCCAAGAAACACAGAATTACAAAAAAATCTTTTGAAGACATTTTTAAGCGGGGAAAAAATTATTTTTCCGATTATATATCTCTAAAGGTTTGCCCCATTCCGGAAAACCGCAGCATTTTTACTTTTGTTGTTTCTTCAAAAGTTGCTAAAAAGGCCGTGGAGCGCAATAAATTAAAGCGCAGATCAAGATATATCGTGAAAAAAATTCTGGATAAGGCGAAAAAAGGCTGCGGAGTGATAGTTTTTTTTAAAAAAGACAGCAATAAATTAAATTTTTACGATTTAGAGCGTGAAATTATAGTTATTTTGGAAAAAGCCAAAATATTGGATAATTAAAAAATATATGATATCAAACTTTTTTTATACCGTTTTTTACGAGCCGCTGTTGAACAGCTTGATTTGGATTATAGGCGTTGTTCCCTATCACGATGTTGGATTCGCAATAATTATTTTAACGCTGCTTGTGCGCGCCATTATTTTCCCATTTAACCATAGGGCGATTGTAACTCAAAGAAAAATAAAGCAATTAGAGCCGAAGCTTAAAGAAATTAAAGAAAAATTCAAGAAAGACAATCAAGAGCAAGCGAAAAAGATAATGGAATTGTACAAAGGCCACGGGATCAATCCATTTTCCGGGTTTCTTACCCTTTTAATACAGCTTCCTTTGATATTCGCCCTTTATAAAGTTTTTTCAAGCGGCATAAATTTTGACCACGCGCGCTTATATTCTTTTATTTCCGTTCCGGACAAAATAAACATAAATTTTTTGGGTATCTTTGACATTACACAAAAAAGCTATATCTGGGCTTTTTTAACGGCCGGCTCCCAATTTCTTCAAATGCGGCTGGCCATACCGCCGGTAAAAAACTTTCAGAAGGCGGTTGGCACGTTTAAAGAGGATTTCGCGAAAAATATGAGCATGCAAATGCGCTATGTGCTGCCATTTTTTATATTTTTTGTTGCGTTAAGATTCTCGGCCGCGATTTCTGTTTATTGGACGACTATGAATATTTTTGCTATAGTGCATGAAACGATTGTTAAAAATAAGGCGGAAAAATATTTAGAAAATGGAACAGCAAAAACAAATAATAAAAGAATTACTGGAGGCGATGCTTGAAAAATTGAATGTAAGCGCCGAGGTTAATTTAATAGAAAGCGTTGAATGCCCGCAGTTTGTTGTCAGGACCCAGGAAGGCGGCGTATTGATAGGAGAAAAAGGGAAAAATTTAATCGCGTTTAACCATTTGCTTAAAAAAATCGCGGAAAAAGAGTTTGAAAGAAACAACCTTGAAAAAATCCAATTTTTTTTGGATATAAATGATTATCACGCGAAAAGGATTGAAGAACTGAAAAATTTGGCCAGAATGGCCGCGCAAAGAGTGCGTTATTTTAAGAAAGACATTGAAATGAGCCCGTTAACTTCTTATGAAAGAAGAATTGTCCACGCTTTTTTAGCTGAATATCCGGATGTAACCACTGAAAGCAAGGGCGAAGACCCCAACCGCCGGGTCGTAATAAAGCTATACGAGTAAATATGAATGTAATCACTATTCCTAAGAATATGGCAAAAAATGACGACTTGGTGATTATTCCCCGCAAAGAATACGAGGAGTTTTTAGCGTCAAAAGAAAAAAAAGAGCAAGTTACCGAATCTGATGTTTTGCGCTGGTCGCGAGAAGCCAAGAAACTAAAAAAGGCGGGGAAATTGCCTCTGTTTAAGGATTTAATCAAAAAAGAATATCCATCTTTGGCAAAGAAATATAGTTTATGAAAATTGTTCATACTCCGAAGTTTGAACGGACATTTAAGAAATTACCTGTTTCTCTCGCGGAAAAAATAATTGAACGGACTTTAATGTTTGAGAAAAACCCTTTTGATTCTCGCCTTGAAACGCACAAACTTCACGGCAAATTGAAAGAGCAATGGAGTTTTTCAATTGATAAAAAATACCGGATTTTGTTTGAGTTTGATAATTCCGACGTTGTTTTCCTTGACGTAGGCGACCACAATTTGTATAAATAAGTTTTTAACAGAAACATGCAGGTAGAAATCAAAAAACTTCCGGGGTCGGAGATTGAGATTATCGGTGGGATATCAGCCGATAATTTTGAAGTTTTTAGGCCGCGGGCCGTAAAAGAAATTTCTGACAGCATTGGAATTGACGGTTTTAGGCCAGGCAAAGCGCCGGAGAAAATTTTAATTGAAAAAGTGGGAGAAATGGCCGTTCTTGAAAAAATGGCAAATTTCGCTTTGGACAAGGAATATATTAAAATTATTGAAGAAAATAAAATAAAGGCGATTGGAAGGCCGGAAATCACAATTACTAAAATTGCCAAAAATAATCCGTTGGAATTTAAGATAAAGACAGCGGTTCTTCCTGAAATAGAACTTCCCGATTACAAAGAGATTGCCGGTGAAATTATTGGAAAAGAAGAAGAAATTATTGTTGAAGACAGCGAAGTTGCCAAGGCGCTGGATTATTTGGTAAAAGCGCGCGCTGAAAAAAAGGAAAACGGAGAAGCGGTTATTCCGGAGCTGAATGATGAATTTGCCAAAAGCGTCGGCAAATTTGGTTCATTGGAAGAGCTTAAGCGTGCTATTAAAAACAATTTAAAAGAAGAAAAAACAGTAAATTCAGCGCAAAAGAAAAGAATTGAGATTTTGGATAAAATTATAGAATCCTCAAAAATGGATGTGCCGAATATCCTTGTTGTAGCGGAAAAAAACAAAATGAGGGAAGAAATGAAGGCGAGCATAACCCAAATGGGCGTTAAGTGGGAAGATTATTTAAGCCATATTAAAAAAACAGAGGAAGAAATTGAGAAAGACTGGGATCAAGACGCGTTAAAGCGCGCGAAATATAATTTGGCGATAGAAGAAATCGCCGTTTTGGAGAAAATAGACGTTCCTGAAGAAGAATTGGGGCCGGAAACAGATAAATTAATGGAATATTATTCAGCGCGCTATAAAGATATTGACCGAGACCGGGTTAAGGCGTACACTTATGACATGATTAAAAACCAAAAAGTCTTTAATTTGCTGGAAAATAAAAAGTAAAACCATGTTAATACCGACAGTTATTGAAAAAACTCAATACGGAGAAAGGGCTTATGATATTTATTCTCGCTTGCTTAAAGAAAGAATCGTGTTTGTGGGCGGGTTGATCAGCGATCCGATGGCTAATACTGTTATTGCCCAGCTTTTGTTTTTGGAAAATGCGGACCCGCAAAAGGATATTCATCTTTATATAAATTCGCCAGGCGGGTCGGTAACTGCAACTCTTGCCATGTATGACGTTATGAATCATGTTAAGCCGGATGTCGCCACTTATTGTGTCGGGCTAGCCGCTTCCGGAGGGGCGATACTTTTGGCCGGCGGCAAGAAAGGAAAGAGATTCGCTTTGCCAAACTCGGAGATTATGATTCACCAGGTGATGGGAGGCGCTGAGGGCCAAGCAGTTGATATTGATATTCAGGCGCGCCATATTTTAAGAATAAAAGATAAATTAAATCAGCTTCTTGCCAAGCACACAAATCAGCCTCTTTCTAAAATTGAAAAAGACACCGACCGAGACTTTTTTATGACTGCCGAAGAGGCCAAAAAATACGGCTTGATAGACAATATTTTGAAGGTGAAGTAAGAGCGCTTTATTTCAATTTTTCCAGCAGGCTTTTGCTGGTCATTGATTCCAGTTTTTTTATGCCCATCAGCTCTAAAATCGTTGGCGCGACATCGGTGAGGGTTCCCTTCACCGTTTTATAGCTTTCCTTTATTTCTTCTTCAGACGCGGGTTTTTCTTTTTTTGCTTCGCTGCTGATTAAATAAAAAGGCACGGGGTTGATTGAATGCTTTGTTTTTTCTTCACCGGTGGTTTTGTAGATTTTTTCTTCCGCGTTGCCATGGTCTGAAGTTATAACCATGGCGCCGCCCAAGCCCAGCACTTTTTCCATGATTTTACCGACGCAGATATCAAGAACTTCAAAGGCCTTTGCGGTTGCCGTAAAATTGCCGGTATGCCCAACCATGTCCGCGTTCGCGAAGTTAATTGCTATAAAGTCATATTTTTCAATATTGGAAACAACATCTTCAGTGATTTTTTTTGCTGACATTTCAGGCGCCTGGTCGTATGAAGGCACATCAGGAGATTCCACAAGTATTCTGTCTTCGTTCGCAAAAGGCGTTTCTCTGCCGCCGTTGAAAAAATAAGTAATGTGGGCGTATTTTTCAGTTTCAGCTATGTGCAGCTGCTTGAGGCCGTTTTCAGAAAGCACTTTTGCCAGCGGATGCTCCACTTCGGCTGATTTAAAAGCGACAAGAGATTGAAGCGTTTTGTCGTAGTCAGTCATTGTCACAAAAACAACGTTACTCAGGTTTTTTCTTGGAAATTTATTAAATTCTTTATCAATGAAAGAATGAGCCAGCTGGCGCATACTGTCTTCGCGGAAATTAAAAAATATTATTGCGTCGTTATCTTTGATTCTGGAATTTGGACTTGGACATCCAGTGTCCAAGTGGACACTGGATGTCCTTAAAAGCCCAGGTTCAATTATTTGGTCAAAAATGTCTTTTTCGTACTGATTTTGAATGTACGAGGAAGCAGAATCAAACTCTTTTCCTTCCCCATTAACGAAAAGATTATACGCTTTTTCTGTTTTTGCCCATTTGTTGTCGCGGTCCATCGCGAAATTCCGGCCTATGACGGAAGCGATTTTTGTATTTGGATAATTTTGCTCAAGGTCTTTTTCCAGTTTTTTGTAAAATTCGGCGCCCTCTTTTTTGTAAGCGTCTTTGCCGTCTGCAAAAAGATGCAAACAAACGTTTTTTACTTTTTTCTGTTTTGCAAAATCCAAAAGCGCGTAGAGATGTTCAAAGTAGGCATGCACTGTTCCTGTGGAAAAAAGTCCAATAAGATGCAAGGATTTGGTTTCGTCCGGCAATCCGCCAGCAGGCGGATTTATATGCGCGACAGCTTTTAAAAAGGCCTCATTGTTAAAAAAAGTATGGTCATTAATGGATCTTGATATGCGCGGCAGGTAATTAAAGATGATTTTTCCGGCTCCCATAGTGAGGTGCCCGACCTCGCTGTTCCCTGCTTCTCCCCAAGGAAGCCCGACTGCCATTCCGGACGCTTGGATAGCGGTGAACGGATAAAATTTTTCTATTTCCGAAAAAACAGTATGGCTGGCGATTTCCCACGGAGAGCCGATTTTGTCAGGCGAAATTCCGAATCCGTCTATTATGATTAAAACGACAGGGCTATATTTTTTCATCGTTTTTTTATTATACTTTATAATTCGTTTTAGGACAAAAATATAATCTCTGGACAATTGCCGCGGAAATTGTTAATATAAATTTATTAATTCATTAATTCTGTTATTTATTGATTTAATTTAAGCAAATTTGTTCAAACATATTTTATGAAATCGAACATTATGCTTCATTTATATGAATTTAACCAAAATTGTAATTTTGGCCGTTTTTTCTGGCTTGGGCGGAATGGCAGCAGGATATCTTTTGCACAAGCTCATTGTTCTTCAGCAGAAAAGTTCGGCCGAGGTCAAAATAAAGCAAATTTTATTAGACGCGAAGACAAAGGCCCAAGGCTCGCTTGAGGAGGCGACTAAAAAGAGCGAAAAAATATTAGAAAGCGCGAAACGCGAGGAAAAAAACGCTCTAGTTCAAATTAGAAAGCTGGAGGAAAGAGTTCTCCACAAAGAAGAAAGTCTTGAGAAACAAAGGCTGTCTATTGAGAAAGAAAAAGTCGAAATTCAAAGCAGTGTTGAAAAACTGAAAAAGAAAAAAGAAGAAATAGACGCTTTGGAAGACCAAAAACGCCTTGAGCTTGAGCGCGTGGCGTCTCTTTCAGAGGAGGACGCCAAAAGCGAGCTGTTAAAGATAGTTGAAAAGAAATATGAAGACGATATTTTGTCCCGAATTAAAAAAATTGAATCAGCCAGCAAGGACGAATTTGAAAATAGGGCGCGCGACATACTGTCATCCGTTATCCAGCGCCTTGCTTCGTCAACAGCCTCAGAAATAACCACGACAGCGGTTCCTATCGTTTCTGACGATTTAAAGGGGAAGATAATTGGCAAAGAAGGAAGAAATATAAGGGCTTTTGAGCGCGCGGCAGGAGTGGAAATTATTGTTGATGACACGCCCGGCTCTATTGTTATTTCCAGTTTTGACCCAATGAGGCGGCATGTTGCGAGGATCGCTTTGGAAAATCTCATTTTGGATGGCAGGATTCAGCCGGCAAGAATTGAAGAAATGGTGGAGCGCGCCAAAATTGAAGTTGAAAAATTAACTAAACAAAAAGGCGAGGCCGCCGCGTATGACGCAGGCGTAATTGACCTTGACAGCCGCCTGGTTTCTATTTTAGGAAGGCTGTATTTTAGAACTAGCTATGGGCAAAATGTTCTTCAGCATTCTGTTGAAGTGGCGCATTTGGCCGGAATGCTTGCTTCCGAGCTTCATGCCGATGTCCAGACAGCGAAAAAAGGAGCGCTTCTCCACGACATAGGCAAGGCCATGGATCACGAAATCCAAGGAACGCATGTTGAGATAGGAAAAAGAATTTTGCAAAAATTTAATGTTGACGAAAAAATAATCAAGGCGATGCAATCGCATCATGAAGAATACGCTTTTGAGACAATTGAATCTATTATTGTTCAATCCGCTGACGCGATTTCAAGCTCAAGGCCCGGAGCGCGAAGGGACACTCTTGAGAACTATCTTAAAAGGCTTGAAGACCTTGAAAATATCGCGAATTCTTTTGAAGGCATTGAAAAAAGCTATGCCATACAAGCCGGGAGAGAAATTAGAGTTTTTGTCAGCCCTGAAAAAATTTCCGATTTGGAGGCGAAAAATCTTGCCAGAGAGATTGCCGACCGCATTGAAAAAGAATTAAAATATCCAGGAGAAATTAAGGTTCATGTGATTAGAGAAAATAGAATTATTGAATACGCCAGATAGGGGTTACCCCGAGCGGAGTCGAGGGGGTTGCCTAAAAAATGGCTTATTATATAATTATTTATAAGGGTCGAAATATTATAAACCACAAATATATTACTATGAACAAAGCAGGAATCGTAGATGCTGTCCATGAAGTGATTGGCGGCACAAAAACATTAGCCGAACAAGCTGTTGAAAAAATGCTTGATTCAATTGTTTCTTCTCTTAAGAAAGGAGACGAGGTGTCAATCGCAGGACTTGGAATTTTTTCAGTAAAGCAAAGAGCCGCGCGCCAGGCTCGTAATCCAAAAACCGGCGCGGTAGTAAACGTGCCGGCAATGAAAGTTCCGAAATTCAGAGCAAGCAAGACATTAAAAGACACGGTAAAATAAGCGAAGTGAAACCCCGCACTTTTTAGTAGCGCGTGGGTAACTTCTTTTCCCTGATCAGGAAAATTAAAATTCTCCGGCAATATCGGAGAATTTTAATTTTCTGTGCGGGATGGGAGAATCGAACTCCCAACCTCAGTTTGGAAAACTGATATTTTACCATTAAACTAATCCCGCGATGAATTGAATTTTAGCAAAAACAAGAGATTTTGTCTAAAAACCCCGTCGCGTTAAACGCGACGGGGTTTTTATGTTAGTCCTCTTCTTCTATGTCAGCTTCCGGGGTCTCCTCTTCTCCCGCATCTTCCATTTCAGTTTCTTCTTCTTTTTCCTCTTCTTCTGTCGCGGCTGTGTCTGTGTCGCAAGCTCCACAAGCGCTACACCCGCCACAGCTCATTAAAATTTCATCGGCCATGTTTTTTAAGTTTGTTTTTATGTTTGCAATTATCCTAATACAAGCCCTCAAATAAAATCGACCCGATAACAGGGCTATATAGCTCTTATGTTATATGGCTTTTATAAAAAGTCAATTTTTTGAAAAAATATCCTAATTAGTTTCGGGGTACTCGGATTCGAACCGAGATTAAATCTTCCCAAAAGACTCGTGCTGCCGTTGCACTATACCCCGCCTCTTGCCTGCCATCAAAGAATCACATTCTTTGTAATCCTTATTTTAGCTTTTTTTGAATTAAAATCAAGGAAAACTGCCATTATGTCAATTTGCCATTCAGTTTCACTCTCCTTTTCTAAAAGATATGTTTGGATAGCCCGTGCTAAGCGTTTTCTTTTCCATGGATGAACGTTTTCCTCGGGCATATGTTCAGTTTCACGGGAAACAGTTTTTACTTCTATAAAATGAAGCATATTATCTTTTCGCGCGACAACATCAATCTCTCCCCATTTTTTTCGGTAATTTCTGTCCAAAATTTCATGGCCATGTTTCATGAGAAACTTACAGGCAATATTTTCACCCAACTCGCCTATCTTTTGTTTTTCAGTTTGCATTAATATATTTTATTGGACATTTGTTTGCCGGCTGGCAGATAACGGACATGTCCGATAGATGTATATAACTTGTGGAAATCTTGTGCATTAGCTGTTTGCGCCCCTGCCAGGATTTGAACCTGGAATACGACGTCCGAAGCGTCGCGTGATATCCGTTTCACCACAGGGGCATATATCTATTTTAGCACAAAGATGGTAAAATGTTAATCACAAAATATGATAAAAAAATATAACATTCCGGAAATAATTACGCAAACAGGTAAAGCGTTAACAAACGAGGGTTTTGATGCCTATTTAGTCGGCGGATGCGTTCGGGATTTATTGTCAGGCAATAAGCCAAAAGACTGGGATATTACAACTAATGCCAAGCCGGAGCAAATTCAAAAAATATTTTCAAAAACAGTATATGAAAATAAATACGGCACAGTAGCTGTTATTAACGAAGATGTTGATGATTCAAGCTTGAGAGCGATTGAAATAACTCCTTATCGGCTAGAATCAAAATATTCTGACAAAAGGCATCCTGACAAAGTAAGTTTCACATGTAACCTGGAAGAAGACTTAAAAAGAAGAGATTTTACAATAAATGCTATGGCCATAAATATGGCTAAAGGTGTTTCACGCGAAACAATTGATTTCTTTGGTGGCAAAAAAGACTTAAAAAATAAGGTTATAAAAGCGGTTGGCAATCCGGAAGACAGATTTAATGAAGACGCTTTGCGTATTTTACGCGCGATTCGTTTGTCAACAGAGCTAGGTTTTACAATTGACGATGAAACAGAAAATGCCATAAAAAATTGTTCCCATCTTTTAGAAATAATTGCCAAAGAAAGAGTGCGTGAAGAATTTGTAAAAATTGTCATGAGTCAAAAGCCAAGCGCGGGCATTGAACAAATGCGCAAATTTGGCGTATTAAAGCATATTTCTCCGGAATTAGAACAAGGATATGGCGTTGGACAAAACAAAGCGCACAAATTTAATGTTTGGGAGCACAATTTATTTAGTTTGGAGCATGCCGCTTTGAAAAATTGGCCTTTAGAAATCCGCTTGTCAGCTCTTTTCCATGACGTTGGAAAACCGGCTTCCAGGCGTTGGAATAAGGAAAAAGGCGATTGGACTTTTTATAATCATGAAGTTATTGGCGCTAAAATGACCGCGAAAATTCTTTCTCGATTAAAATTTCCCAAAAAAACAATTGATTTAGTCGCTAAGCTTGTCCGTTACCATTTATTTTTTTCAGACACAGAAAAAATTACTCTTTCCGCTGTTAGAAGGACCGTTAGAAATGTTGGCCCTGAAAATGTGTGGGATTTAATGAAAGTTCGTTTTTGCGACCGTATCGGCATGGGTAGGCCTAAAGAAACTCCGTACAGATTGCGAAAATATGAGTCTATGATTGAAGAAGCGATGAGGTCGCCTTTGGCTGTTTCCATGTTGAAAATTGACGGTAGCCGCGTAATGGCGTTGTTAAAAATACCGCCTGGCCCTAAAATAGGCAATATTTTGCATATTTTGCTTGAGGAAGCAATTGACGTTCCGGAAAATAATACTAAAGAATGGCTGGAAAATAGGGTTTTGGAATTGGGTAAATTAAACGATAAAGAATTGGAAAAGCTTGGCAAAATGGCAAAGGAATCAAAAGTAGGTAAAGAGCAGGCAGAAATTAATGAAATCCGCAAACGTTGGTGGGTTAAGTAGCTATTTTTTTTGTTTCCCATGAAACATTTTGTGTATTTCACGGAGCTGTTTATCTGTAATATGCGTATAAATCTGGGTAGTACTGATGTTGGAATGGCCGAGCATTGATTGCACAGACCTTATATCTGCCCCAGCGCTTAAAAGATCTGTGGCAAAGCAATGCCTTAGAGTGTGCGGGGTGACCTTTTTAGATATGCCGGCTTTTATGGCGTAATATTTAATAATTCTTTGGATTGAGCGAGGCGTTAATCGTGAAATATTTTCTAAAAGCCCTTTTCCGTTGGATTGGCTGCCGAAGTTTATAAATAAGGCTTCTTCCGCGTCTGCTCTTTTGCCCAAATAATTTTTTAAAGATTGTTCGGCGCTTTCGGATATAAAAACTACTCTTATTTTACCGCCTTTCCCTCTTATTGAAATTTCGCTGTTTTTTGCTTCGTCTATTTGGTTTCTGTTAAGTGAGCAAAGTTCGGAAACGCGCAAGCCAGAGGAGAACAAAAGCTCCAATATGGCTTTATCTCGCAGGTTTTTGAAAACATCAGCCGGTTTATCTGTTTCACTGCTTTTACTTATCGCGCTAAATAGTCTTATTAGTTCGTCCTGGCTTATTATTTCAATTTGGCGTTGGGCTATTTTTGAAAGTTCAATTCTCTCCGAGCTTAAAGAATGTATATCCCGCTTTGCCAGATATTTTAAAAACATTCTTAAGGCGATTAGGTGATAGTTTTGAGTTTTGCGGTCCATTGTGCCCAGCCGGTTAAGCCACAGGCGGTATTTTCTGACTATTTCATCGTTAATTTCAGCCGGGTTTTGCAGTTTGGAAAACTCCAAAAAGCGTTTTAAATATCGGTCATAATTATCCAGAGTCTTTAAACTGCGTCCTTTTTCTATCTCAAGGTATTCCAAAAAATCATTTTTTAGATCAAAAAGTTTCATGAGAAACAAAATTGTTTAATTTTTAATACCATGTCGCACAATATTATTATAGCAAAAAGCATATTTATTTGCAAAAAAAAATTATTCTGATATAATTTGATTATGCTAAAAACCAAACAAAAACAATCCGTTATAGAGAAATTCAAGGCCCACGATAAAGATACAGGGTCTCCGGAAGTGCAAATAGGGCTTTTGACTGAGCAGATTAGCGAGCTTGCCAAGCATCTCAAAACGCATAAAAAGGACAACCATTCAAGACTGGGTCTTTTAAAGATGGTTGCTCGAAGAAGGGCATTAACAAGCTATCTTGCTAAAAAGGACGAGAAAAGGCATTCTTTTTTGGCTAAAAAACTTGAAACTGAAAAAACGGTTTCCACTAAAACTAAAACTAAAACTAAGGTTAAAGCTAAAGCTATAAATAAAGCTAAAAAATAATGTTGGAAATATTTTATTCAACGAAGTATAAAAATCAGCGCGTTGCCGTGCTGATTGATGTTCAGAATTTATATCATTCCGCGAGAGCGCTTTTTCAAAAGCGCGTAAATTTTAAAGAGCTTTTAGAGACAGCGGTTGGCGACAGGCAATTAATTCGCGCCTTTGCCTATGTTGTTTCAACAAAAACAGGCGAAGAAAAGCCTTTTTTTGAGGCGCTTTCTAAGCTTGGAATTGAAATCCGCGTTAAGGAATTGCAAGAATACTATGACGGCATGAAAAAGGCGGATTGGGATGTTGGAATTGCCGTTGACGCGATAAAAACAGCAAGTATTGTTGATGTCATAGTTTTGGCAAGCGGAGACGGCGATTACACCCCTCTTGTTGAATACCTTAAAAATCAGGGGAGAAGGGTAGAGGTGATGGCTTTTGGCAAATCTACTTCTACGAAATTAAGGGAAATCGCGGATAATTTTATTGATCTGGACGAAAATCCAAAGAAATTTTTAATTAAAAGTTATTAGATTATGCAAATAAAAAAATACGAAACCGATTTTGGCGGTAAGAAATTAGTAGTGGAAATATCTGATTTGGCAGACCAGGCAAACGGGTCTGTTTTAGTGCGTTACGGAGACACGGCTGTTTTCGCGACCGCGGTTATGTCAAACCAGAAAAAAGAAGGGCTTGGCTATTTTCCGCTCTCTGTGGATTACGAGGAAAAATTTTATGCCGCAGGCATGATTTTGGGAAGCAGATTTGTCAGGCGCGAAGGCAAGCCATCTGAAGAGGCTATTTTGACCAGCCGTTTGATAGACCGCACGATCAGGCCTTTGTTTAATGAACAAATTAGAAACGAAATTCAGGTTGTTGTGCTCGCATTGTCAGTTGACGGAGTAAATGACCCTGATGTTCCGGCAATAATTGCCGCCTCTTTGGCTCTTGGAATATCTGACATTCCGTGGGACGGCCCTGTTGGTGCGGTTAGAATGGGATATTGCGGCGGAAAATTTATTGTCAATCCTTCGTATGGAGAACGGAAAGAAGCGCTTTTAGACAATGTTGTTTGTGGAAAAGACGAATTAATAAATATGGTTGAGGCAAGCGCGAAAGAAGCGCCTGAAGATATTGTCGCAAGCAGTTTTGCCGAGGCTGTTAAGGAAATTGAAAAAATCGAGGAATTTCAAAAGGGCATTATAAAAGAAATAGGCAAAGAAAAAGCTGAAATTGAAATAAGTAAAGAGCCGGCAGGAATTCGGGATTTTTTTAAGAAGAATATTTTGAAAAAACTTGAAGAAGCTTTGTATTATCAAGATACAACAAAAAAGAGCGGTTTAATCGCCGAGGTTAAAAATTATTGGATGCAGATTGCAAAAGAAGAATTTGAAGAGCTGAATCTGCATATGGCTGATGACATTTTTGAAAAAAATATTAATGACATACTCCATGACGGAATAATAAATGCTCCTGACGGGCAAGAGAAAAGGCCGGACGGAAGGAAAATTGACAAAGTGAGGCCGCTTTCTGCTGTTGTGGGCATGCTCCCCCTTTCTCATGGTTCGGGGGTATTTTTTAGGGGAGGAACGCATGTTTTGTCTGTTGTTACTCTTGGCGGTCCGGCAGATGTATTGTTGATTGAGGGAATGGAAATGAAAACAACCAAGCATTTTATGCATCATTACAATTTCCCGCCATTTTCAACAGGAGAAACAGGCAGAATGGCATGGCCTGGCAGGCGCGAGGTTGGGCACGGCGCTTTGGCTGAACGAGCTTTGTCTCCGGTTATACCCGCGAAAGAAGATTTCCCTTATACTATCAGGGTTGTGTCAGAATCCATGGCTTCAAACGGTTCAACTTCCCAAGGGTCTGTTTGCGCCGCCACTCTTGCTTTAATGGACGCGGGAGTTCCTATAAAAAACCCAATCGCGGGCATTGCCATCGGGTTGATGTCGCAGGATAAAAAATACAAAATTTTAACAGATATTCAGGGCCCCGAAGACCATCATGGGGATATGGATTTTAAATGCGCCGGAAGCAAAGACGGCGTTACTGCTATTCAAATGGATGTTAAAGTGCAGGGCGTTACAGTTGAAATTCTTGAAAAAAGTTTGATCCAAGCAAAAAAGGCGAGAATGGAAATTTTAGAAGAAATGCTTGAAGTGATGCCAGAACCTCGCAAAGAGCTTTCAAGGTATGCCCCTTGTATTTTAAGACTGCAGATAAATCCTGATAAAATAAGAGATGTCATCGGTCCCGGCGGAAAGGTGATTAATGATATTATCGCGAGAACCGGCGCTGAAATTGACATAGAACAGGACGGCTTGGTTTTTATTACGGGAAGGAATCATGAAGATTCGGAAAAGGCAAAAAAAATTATTGAAGAATTGACGCATGAGTATAAGGAAGGAGATATTGTTACAGGACCGGTAACCCGCTTGTTTGAGTTTGGCGCGATGGTGGGAATCGGCCCGGCGCAAGAAGGATTAATCCACATATCAGAACTTGCTCCTTCAAGGGTTGATAAAGTTACTGATGTTGTAAGATCGGGAGATGTTGTTACTGTAAAGGTGATAGGAATTGATGAAAAAGGAAGAGTCAATCTTTCGCTAAAGCAAGCAAATTCAAGCTATAGCCCGGAACTTGACCAGAGAAATAATAGAAACAACAACGATGTTAAACCAAACAGCTTCAAACAACGCGATAACCGAAGGCAAGGGAGAAGAGAGTAAAAGAAAAATTTTCGGGATTCGCACTCTTAAAACAGACACGGCAGAATATGTTAAGGATAAAAAAATATCTCTTATTGATGTTGCCGCGGCAGAATCAAAAAAAGGCGGATTAGTTTCTGAAACAAAGACAGAAAAGCTGAATTTTAAAAAATTGACATTGATATTGCTGGCCGCGATCGCGGTTGGCGCGATTGCTTTTGGGAGTTACTGGTTTTTTATAAGGGAAGAAAGCGATACCCGGCAGGCTTCTTTTTCCGCAAAGCCAATTCTTGTCGCGGACGAGACGGTTGAGATTATTGCCATTGCGGATGACCCTAGAAATTTTTTAGCCGCTCTCCGCGGCGCGCTGGAAACGCCGACGAGAATAAACAGTTTTCTGCACGTATCAATAGTTAAAGAGCTGGAAGAGGGAGGGAAGCGCTCAATCACCACTAAAGAATTTTTTAATCTCGCCGGAATAAAGGCGTATGCCGGGATTCTGGATTATATTGGAGACAGGTTTATGCTCTCAAAATTTTATTTTAGCAAGGAATGGCCGATTCTTATTTTTAAAATCAGTTCTTACGACCATGTTTTTCCCGGAATGCTCAAATGGGAATCGTCAATGGCGGAAGATTTTCAGGAAATTTTTTCTATTGAAAATATAGGCGATTCAAAAGGTTTTTTTGAAGACAGAGAAATCCAAAACCGCGACACGAGAGTTTTATATGATACGGACGGCAATGTTTTATTGATTTATTCTTTTATAGGCAAAGATTACATGGTGATTACGGTTAACGAAGAATCTATAAAAGAAATTTATCGCCGTTTTGCTTCGCCCCAGTATTTGAACGAATAATTTAAATGTGATAGTATTAACTTTGCCATGTTATCAAAAGAAAAAATTGAATATTTCGCAAAAAAGCTTGAGGATGAAAAAAAGCAATTGGAGGAAGAGCTTGGCCATATAGGGAAAAAAAATCCTGATATCCCCGGCGATTGGGAAGTGTCTTCCGATGATTTTAATTTTGATTCGGCTGACAAAAGCGATTTGGCGGATTCTTTTGAAGATTTGGGAAATCGTATTGCCATTGAGGACGCGCTTGAAGAAAAATTAATTTATGTCAACGAGGCGCTCCAGCGCCTTAAAAAAAAGGCGTATGGAGTTTGTTTGATTTGCAAAAAACCAATACAGGAGAAGCGGCTTGAAGCGTATCCCGCGGCAAAACATTGCATAGAACATGCGAAAAATAATCAATAAGAAAGCGGAGCGATGGCTGTAAAAGTATATTCGGCGCAGGTTGTCGGGCTAAAGGCGAATATTGTTGAAGTAGAAGTGGACCTTTCGCAAGGTCTTCATTCTTTTTCAGTGGTAGGGCTTCCGGACAAGGCGGTAGAGGAGTCAAAGGATAGAATCTCGGCAGCCATTAAAAACTCCGGCTTTATTTCGCCTCAAAAGAAAAATCAGCGGGTTACGATTTCTCTTGCTCCGGCAGACCTCAAAAAAGAGGGTCCGGTTTTTGATTTGTCTATCGCTCTCGCGTATCTTCTCGCGTCCAAGCAGATAAATTTTGACGTAAAAGATAAAATTTTTTTCGGCGAGCTCGCGCTTGATGGATTGATAAGACCGGTTAAAGGTGTTTTGGCGCTTGTAAAATACGCCAAAAAGGCGGGGTTCCAAGAGGTTTTTGTTCCAAAAAGCAATGCGGCAGAAGCGGCGCTTATAAAAGGAATAAAAATTTTCGGCTGTAGCCGCTTGCAAGAAATCGTGAGCCATTTTGACAAAAAAGAACTTTTTAATTTGAATGAACAGGAAGAAACGGAAATTGATTTTAACGGAACGCGCGAAGATTTTTTAATTGATTTTTCAGACATAAAAGGGCAGGAAAGCGCGAAGCGCGGGTTGGAAATCGCGGCCGCTGGCGGACATAATATTTTAATGGTTGGTCCGGCAGGAACAGGCAAAACCATGCTTGCAAAAGCATTCGCGGGCATTTTGCCTCCGCCTTCTTTTGACGAAGCATTGGAAATGACTTTGATTCATAGCGTCGCAGGCGCGTTAAATGAGAATATTGTTATACGGAGGCCTTTTCGCAGTCCGCATCATACGGCTTCTTATGTCGCTTTGGTTGGCGGAGGAACTTATCCAAAACCAGGCGAAATAACATTAAGCCATCGAGGCGTTCTTTTTCTTGATGAATTTCCTGAATTTGAAAGAAAAGTCATTGAATCTTTGCGCCAGCCTCTGGAGGAAGGTTTTATAAATATATCGCGCGCAAGGGATTCAATAACTTTCCCGGCCAGATTTATATTGATTTGCGCCATGAACCCGTGCCCTTGCGGGAATTTGGGCTCAAAAACAAAGCCATGCGTGTGTTCTCAGGGCTCGCTGATGCGTTATCAAAGAAAAATTTCAGGGCCTATTGTGGACAGAATTGATTTGTGGCTTGAGGTTCCGCAGGTTGAGCACGAAAAAATGTCAGACATGAGCAAAACAGGCGAAGGTTCTGACGCGATAAGAGCCAGGGTTTTAAAGGCAAGAGAAATTCAGAGGGACAGATTCGGGATTTTGGAGCATGGCAAAAAAAAGCAGTTTTTGATAAACAGCGAGATGGGCGTAAGAGATCTTAAAACATTTGCTCCGCTTTCGGAAAAAGTGAAGAATATTTTGAACCATGCCGCGGAGCGGCTGGATTTGTCAGGCAGGGGATATCATCGCGTCATCAAATTAGCCCGTACCATAGCGGATTTGGAGGGCTCGGAAAACATTTACGAAAACCATATTTTTGAAGCCATTCAATACAGGCCGAAGTAATATTGCTTAAAATCATTAGAATGATAAAATAAAACAAATATAGAAATTTGAAAATTGAGTTTGTGAGGAGAAAAATATGCGCACAAAAAAAAGGCGGAATAGCTGAAAAAATGGGAATCAAGTATTGTCCAAATATAACCACCTTGTCGCTGCGCAACCATTCAGGTCATGGTCCAAGCAAGTGCTCGGATGAAATGTTTTTAAGGCAAGGAAGTAAAGAACCTTTAAAATTTAAGCCCATAGATAAGGAAGAAATAAAAATATTCGTGGATTTAGATGATGAAATTCTCGCGGATTCTAAAATTAGTCCCGAAGAAGAATATCTTAAAAATCACAGAAGGCATATGGAAGGTGGTAATCATGAAGTAAAATTAATTCAAGATGTAGTCGTTCCAGACGTAATTCAGCGGTTAAAGGAAGAGGATGAAAAAACCATTGAAGGGACAAAAAAGTTTTTAGAAAAACTAAAAAAATCGCGCTAATAATGGCGCAAATGATAACACCGACCCGCAGGGCCGGTTTTTTATTTTGAAAGCATTTTTCCAGCCCTAAAACGGGTTTTTGGCACCGCGGACTTCAAAGTGTACGTGGCAACCGGTAGATTTTCCTGTTGAGCCGATGTAGCCGATAACTTGGCCTTTTACCACATGCCATCCGGCCCACACTATATTTTTACTTAAATGGGAGTAAAGGGTTTGAGTCCCGTTGGGGTGCCTTATAACAATATAATTTCCATATCCCGCGTTCCAGCCATAGTCTTTGCTTATGATTACATCTCCGTTTGCGGAGGCGAAAATCGGAGTGCCGCAGGAATCCGCTAAGTCAACGGCGTTATAACCGTGCAATCCTTGAGATTTTCTGCCGTCAGCAATCGGCCTTAAATAATAACCGGCATAAAATGGAGTGTTTGTTGTAGCTGTATTTTTATATGCGGCAACAGGAGCTGTTTTTTCTTTTTGCTGAGACGAATAATCTTCGCCGTTGGGTATTATTATTTCTTGTCCTTCCAATAAACTGCTCTCTGACGCAAGCCCGTTGAATTGGGTAATTTCATCAATGTCGCCATTGAATTTTTTAGCTATGCTTTTTACGCTGTCGCCTTTTTTAACTGTGTATTGAATGCCTTGCACAGGCAAAATGATAAGCGTTTGTCCCGGAGTGATTTTGCCTCCTGACTTTATGTCATTGGCCCAAATAATGGTGTTTACGGAAACGCCGAACATTTCGGCGATTTGAGATAAGTTATCGCCTTTGCGCACAACATAGACGCTAATCTGGTCTTGCGTTGGTTTTGCTTCTTCAATATCTGCGATTGTTCCCATCGGGCCGGAGTTTGGCAAAAGGGCGTTGTTATTTACGATTGTTATGTCGCCGCCGCCTTTTGCCGCGTTCATATCCGGATTTAGCGCGGCTTCAAGCAAGGGAATAGTTTGAGAGTTTGAAATAATTGTTTTCGCGCCAGTGTCGTTAATGCCAAGTAAATTTTCTATAAAAGAGAAAATGCCGGCATGGGCAAGTTTTGGCAAAACAACAAAAGCGGCTATGAATATAGCCAAAATAAAAAACTTCAATATATGGCTCTGCGCCGGTGTTTTAGCGGCATCAGAGCTTTGCAAGTTAGTAGAAATAGGCTTAAATTAAATAGGATTTACGGTAAAATTAAGAAAAAAAACGACCATTTGCGACATTTCAATCCTAGTCTTAATTTTATCTAACCTGTTTGGCAAGTCAACCCCGTTAGAAATTGGTGTGGATAAGTAAATTGAGAGAAAAAAATGAAATAAAATTTCTAACGGGGTCAATGAGTTATCCACAGAGCATTGTTTTGTGTTAATATAGAAGTTGCCTATGAATAATCTACTGGAAAATCTTAATGAGGCGCAGAAAAAAGCGGTTTTGCATAAAAACGGGCCCTTGATTGTGCTTGCCGGCGCTGGCGCAGGAAAAACGCGCGCAATAAGCCATCGCGTCGCGTATCTCGCCAGCCAAGGAGTCGCGCCGGATAAAATTTTGGCAATAACTTTTACCAATAAAGCGGCTGAAGAAATGAAAGAACGAATTCATAATTTGTTATCATTAACCGGCCATCATTCATCAAAGCCGTTTGTCAGCACCTTTCACGCGCTTGGCGTTTTTATTTTGCGCAATAGCGGGAAGAGCGTGGGAGTGCCAAAAAATTTTTCAATTTTTGACAAAGAAGATTCTTTATCTGTGATTAAATCCGTTATGAAAGATCTGGAGATCGACCCTAAGCAGTTTCAGCCGATAAAAATGCAGTCAATGATATCCAGACACAAAGGCGATTTGATGACCAGCGAAGATTTTTCAATTTTCGCGGGCAACGAATTTTTTTTAAGCGCTGTGTCTAAAATATGGAATAAATATGAAGAAAACTTAATTAAGCAAAAAGCTTTGGATTTTGACGATTTGATTTTAAAAACCGCGCTGTTGTTTAAAAAAGATAAAGCCGTTGCTGACTATTACAATAATTTATGGCAATACATTCTTATAGACGAGTATCAAGATACGAATAAGGCGCAGTATGAACTTTCTAAATTTTTAGCTAAAAAACACAGGAACATATGCATTATAGGCGATTTGGACCAGGCAATATACGGCTGGCGAGGCGCCGATTTAAGGAATATTATAAATTTTGAAAGGGATTTTCCGGAACATGTCGCGATTGTTTTTGAAGAGAATTACCGTTCCACCCAAAATATTCTTGAGGCGGCCGCGAGAGTGATAGAAAAAAATAAAATACGAAAGCCGAAAAATCTTTTTACCAAAAAAGAAAAAGGCGCTGAAATTTCTTTGTTTGAAGCAATGAATGAACAAGAGGAGGCCGAATTCGTGGTCCATAAAATAAAAGAAATTACAGGGAAGGGGGCAAATCCTTCCGATATCGCGGTTTTGTTTCGCGCCAATTTCCAGTCAAGAATATTGGAAGAGTTTTGTTTGAAGCGCAAAGTTCCGTATCAAATGCTTGGAACGCAGTTTTACCAGCGCAAAGAGATAAAAGATATTTTCGCGTATATTAAAGCGGCCATGAATACGAACGATTTAATGAGCGTAAAAAGAATTATTAATGTTCCGCCGCGCGGAATAGGCAAGGTTACTATATTAAATTATTTCGCGGGCAAAAAATTGCCGGAAGAAACGCAAAAAAAAATAACGCGCTTTTTAAATATTCTGGTGTTAATTAATGAAAAAATTAAAAAAGAAAAGGCGTCAACCGCGGTCCGTTTCGCCATAGAAGAGAGCGGTTTGCGCGATTTTTTTCAAAACGGGAGCGACGACGACAAAGAAAGAATGGAAAATTTAAAAGAACTGGTGACAATTGCCACGCGCTATGATGGCTTGAAACCATGCGAAGGAATTGAAAAAATGCTTACGGACGCCGCGTTGATGAGCGAGCAGGACTCAATTGACAGAAAGAAAAACTCGGTTCGGCTAATGACGGCGCATTCCGCCAAAGGATTGGAGTTTAAAACTGTTTTTATCGTTGGCTTGGAAGAAGGGCTATTTCCGCATTCGGGCTGGGGAGGGAATTTTGAAGAAAAAAACGAAGAAGAAAGGAGATTGTTTTATGTCGCGCTGACAAGGGCGCAGGAGAAATTATTCCTTTCTTTCAGCGTAAGCAGGATGATTTACGGGTCTAAGCAATTAAACTTAGCGTCAAGATTTTTGTCTGACATTCCCGAACATCTTGTTAAATTGGAGGAATTTTGCCCGGGAGCGGAAGATGTGATTGAATATGATTGATATTTCAAGTAAAATAATAAATATATGCGAATACGCGGTATGCTTAATTTGTCCAAAGAAAATATCGTTAAAGATTTAGGTCCGGAAACATTGTTCGGCATTGAAAAAATTATTTTCCAATCTGTTTTATTGAGGATAATTGAACGGCTAAGCGATGATGACGCTGATAATTTTGAAAAATTGCTTGAGGAAAAGCCGGATGACGAAGAAGCGATTTTAAGTTATTTGCGTTCTAAAAATTCTAATTTTGACATAATTGTCAATGAAGAGGCTGATAAATTTAAGAAAGAAGCCGTTGATTTTATGAATAAGATAAAAGAATAAAAATATGGACGATGAGATATTAGATGAAATTTTAAAGGGCGCGGGAGAAAATGGCGCTGTTGAAATTAAAACAAAGTCTACAGAGCCGGCAAAGCCTTCTGAAAGCATAGCGTCCGGGCAAGAGGGTATTTTTAATGGCGCGAGGGATGAGTATGTCCGGGTTTACAATAGCTACAAAGGAGCTTTTGGAAAATTTAAACAAAAAGGAAAATTGGCGGCTCTTATTTTTGAAAAATCGCTTGAAGACGCGAAAAAAATGTTTATTTTGGCAGGAGACGCCGTGAAATTGAAATCGGGAAAAGAGGAGGAAAGAAAAGAGGCCGAAGAGAGGCAATGTAATTTTGTTGATAAATTGATAATGGAGGGAATGGGACAGGCGCAAGCCGAAGCGCTTTATAATGTTGAATTGAAGAAAGCGGAATATGATAAAGCCAAGATTAATTTTGGAAGAGAATTGTACAGGAGCGGGATTAAACCGGAAGAAATATTCAAAAAACTTGTAATCGGCGATGAAGAATTTTTGAACGCGGTAAGGATTGAGAGTTGGCCTCCTAATGACAAAAAACACGCCCAAAAAATAATGGAATGGTGGCTTGGCAAGAAAATAGATGTTTTGGAAACAAAAAATGCGGACGTATTTAAATTGACGGATGATTTTTGGAATTTGGCGCAAAAAAAGCTTGAGCAAAAAGGATATTTTGTTCAATTAAGCGGCAGTCCGGAGGATGTGATGGCAAAAAAGATTTATCTTATTGATTTTGCCAAGAATAAAATTGTTGAGAGCCAAGGTCAAATTAACATTGATTCTTTATTGGAGAATAAGGATATTTGGCCTCAGGCTGTTAAAAGCGCGGAAAATCTTACCGCGCATGAGCTCGGAGAGATTATAAAAAACAACGCCGCTATCGGAGAATGGATGAAAAATAATCCCGGAAGGACTTTAACTGTTGAAAAAATGGAGGAGATTCTGCGATCTTCCGTGTCAACGCAGGAAATACGGCCGTGGGAAAAAACGGCGCATGATTTGGCGATAAAAAATGCGCAATAAGCCAATAAAGCATCTTGGCCAAAACTTTCTTACTTCAAAAAAGATTATTGAGGATATAATTCGCGCGGCTGATTTAAGCCCGGATGATGTTGTTTTGGAGGCTGGGCCGGGCAAGGGTATTTTGACAGAAGCGATTTTGGAAAAAATTCCTCGCGGAAAATTGATTGCCGTTGAAAAAGACAAGCGATTAGTCGAATATCTTAATAAAAAATTTGCGGCGGTGTATTCTAATCTGGGAATAATTTATGGCGATATTTTAAAATTTGATTCCGGCAGGCTAAAAGCCAATGAAGCTAAAAGTTATAAAATTGTAGCCAATATACCTTATTACATCACATCGCGGTTTTTGCGGAAATTTTTAGAGAGCGATTACCAGCCATCGCGGATGGTTTTGATGCTGCAAAAAGAAGTGGCGGAAAGGATTGCTTGCCCTGAGCGAAGCCAAAATGGCTGCAAAGAATCAATTCTCTCAATTAGCGTTAAGGCGTACGGCGAGCCGAAAATAATAAAAAAAGTTCCGGCAGAATTTTTTTCGCCAAAGCCAAAAGTTGATTCAGCTATTTTGCTTATTAACAATATTTCCAAAGATTTTTTCACAAAAAACAAATTGGACGAGAAAAAGTTTTTTGAGTTAGTGCGGCTTGGATTTAGCCACAAGCGCAAATTGCTAAAGAGCAATTTGAAAAATGTTAGCCACTTAGTGGCTAACATCGAGGAGGTGTTTGATAAATGTAAAATTCCTCAAAATGCCCGGGCGGAGGACTTAAAATCGGAGGATTGGAAGTGTTTTTCCAAGGGCTTGCATTTTTTTGAACATCTGGTATAATTTAAAAAATGGGCTAAAAAGCTCAAAGCTTAAAAATAA
This sequence comes from Patescibacteria group bacterium, assembly GCA_018895015.1. GTDB lineage: Bacteria > Patescibacteriota > Minisyncoccia > UBA9983 > UBA9983 > JAHIOX01. The sequence continues at coordinate 26,944 of JAHIOX010000027.1, forward strand.
AAAATTGAGACAATAAAAGAGAGGGGTGGGAGAAATGAAAAAGAAAGAGATGAAAGGATTTTGTTTTGCGTTTTTGGCATTAGCGGCGCTGTTATTGAGTTCTTGCGCCGCGGCGCCAATGGCAATGTATGCCGGCTCAGCAGTAGCTGGCGGGTATCATTACGGTTCCACAATGACGTCACTGGGGTTTGGCGGTGGTAGCAACGGAACCCAACAGGACGGAGTTATTGTTTATCGTGACGGTGAGTATGCTAAGGGCTTGGCAAAAAAAGCCCTAAAAAATCTTGGGATCCAAGTTGACACTAGTATCCCTGTCACAGATGCTATCGTTGGTGTTACAAATGATAGTGTTAGGGTGCAAGTAACCATTATTGAGAAAACCAAGAAGTTGACCGAGATGAAAATCTCGGCAAAGAAGAATTTCGTGGTCAATGACCCGATGGTGGCAAAGTCGGTGTGCGACGAAATCAAACGCCTAGCAGGAATAAGAAGCTAGGCAAAGGAGGAATTTTTGGAGGTCTCAAACTAAAAGGGCGTATATCGTGTAAACTTGATATGCGCCCTTTACTAATTTTAACCGCTTAAATTTTTATCCACAGCCGCAGATTCCGCCCATCGGATCCCAGATTGACGAATTGGCGTATCCGCACACTCCGTTTATGCACCCGGTGTTAATTTGGCATCCTCCGACTCCGCAATCCGGCACAAACCAACAGCCGTGCTTGCCGCAATTATATCCGCAGTTACAGCATGGCGCCCACAGGTTGGCTCCAATCGGTTTTGGCGCGCCAATCCAAAAACAACTAACAATGGCGCAAGCTTTTTCTCCAAACGCGACCAATGCCAATTTTTCAATGCTTTTTTTAATGTAAATTTGCGATATTGATTTTGCCTGTTTTTCTTTTTCATTAAGCTCCGGAAGCGTATTGTTAACGCCGAATTTAAATCCTATTTTTTGGCCTTCTGTTATTGCGCCCTGAGCCGCAAGATAGTCTATGTATTTGTTGAGAAAGGCGATGATTTTTTCTTCTGACGTGAATTGTTTTTCGTCAGCGCTTATGGGATAGCCGTTATCCTCCATCATTTTTGCCATAGCGTTAAGGTATTCAATGTAATAATCAGGATAAGCGATTTTAAAATATTCTTCGTCGTTCATCGCTTTTTTCTCCTGAACAGGCAAAGATTCTTGGCTCTTGTCCGATAGGGGATTGTCCGATAGAAAAGAAAAGCCCGATTGTTTTATGAACGGGTCAATAAATGTTTGCTTAAATTGGTTTTGCTGGTTTTGCGGCAGAGAGTAAGAAGTTTTAATTTTTTCTATTTCTAAATTTGATGCCGGCATTTTTTCTTCTTTGTTTTCTTTCTTTTCAGGCAAAGCAGTATAATTAAAAATCAAAAAAATAAAAATAATTGCGGTAGCAAGAGACGCTGACAGCAGCGCGATTTTTTTATTTTTTTCTGCCATAAATTTATTTTAACTTAAATTTCGTTATTTATCCACAAATAAAGTTTGCGTAATAATAATTTTTTTATAAAGATGCTATAATAAATAAGGCGCAATAATGCCGAATTTTATCATATTTGCCGAGCAAAAAGTTTATTTACATAATTTTGGCGTTAGTCCTGCTGGTTGTTGCGGGATATTTGAGTTTTTTTAAAAACAAAAAAACCGGAGAATCGCTTTCAGGCAAAGAAAAAGGTTTTTTGTCATCATTTTTGGAGAAGAACCAAAATGACAAAGACAATGACGGGTTAAAAGATTGGGAAGAAAATCTTTGGAAAACCGACCTGAATAATCCTGATACTGACGGAGATGGAGCGCTGGACGGCGAAGAAACAAGAACAGGCAGAGATCCGCTAAAAGCCGGGCCTGATGATTTGATGGAAAATAAATTTTCCGCTTCCGCAAGTTCTTCAAAAAATAATTTTTCGGACAATGAAAGTTCTTTGACTGACAATTTTTCAAAACAGTTTTTCTCGGAGTATTTGAAATTAAGGGAAGAGGGCGGGATTGACGAGTCGGATAAGGAAAAGCTGATCAATTCTTTTATGGAAAGCGTCCAGAACGAGCCGATTGGCGATTATCAGACATATAAAATTTCGGATATTAAAATCATTGATGATAATTCTGCTGTCGCGGCCAGGCGATACGGCAATCAAGTTGGAAAAGTTTTGGATAATTTTAAAAATTTGACGGGGAACGAAATGGATATTATGCGCGCGGCGCTGGAAGAAGACAAGCCGGAAGAATTGAGCAAGCTGAATTTGTTCGCGTCAGCTTACAGGAAAAGCGCCGACGATTTTTTAAAAATTCAATGCCCGCCTTCTTTTTCCCAGACGCACCTTGATTTGATAAACAGCTTTTTGGCCGTAGAATACGCGGTGGTTCAGGCGCAAAAAATATTTGACGATCCGATACGCGCCATGCAGGGAATAAAATTATATTTTGACCAAGGAAAAAAAATTATAGAAATATTTTCAAAAATGGGAGCGGAATTTGAAAAAAAAGATGTTTATTTCGGTTCGGATGAGCCAGGGTCTAATCTTTTACAATATTTTTAAAGCTTATATGAATAATAAAAAAACAAAAAAAATTATACCGGCGATTTTGCTGATTTTCATGCTTTTGCCGCCGATATTTTTATTTAATATTCAGAAAGCCAATGCCATAGTGCCTGTAGCTGATATGGTAAACAATCCTAAAGAGCAAATACTTGATGCTGTCGGCTGGATGGCCGCTAAAACAGTTATCCGACAATTTACAACCGGAATTGTAAATTGGATAAATACCGGTTTTGAAGGCAATCCCGTGTTTATAACGGATTTTAACGCGTTTTTGAAGGATATCGCGAATGAGGCGACTGGCATATTTATTGAGGAATTGGAACTGACTGACTTGTGCAGTCCGTTTAGGCCCCAGTTGCTGGCGGCATTTAAAAAAGGAAAGCCGTATGAATGGCGGATGAAGTGCACACTTAACGATGTTGTTGACAATATTGAAGCGTTTGAGAAAGATTTTAACGCCGGCGGGTGGAAAGCGTGGATGTCAATGACGACTCAAAGCCAGAACAATGTTTATGGCGCTTATTTGGAATCACTGGACGAACTTGAAGCAAAAAAAGCGGCGGCAATGCGCGCCGCGGAAAAAGAAGCTGAAATGGGCAATGGTTTTATGAGCATGAAGGTCTGCGCTTCCAGAACGGCTAAAGGCAGTTGCGAGAAATGGGAGATAACTACTCCGGGCAAAATTATTGAAGGCCAGTTAAACGAAACTCTTGGCACAGACCTTAGGCAGTTGGAAATCGCGGATGAGTTGAATGAAATTGCCGCGGCCGCGGTAAATCAGATGTTTACATGGGTTATAACCGGAGGAAGCGGAGGCGGCGGGTTAAGAGGAACTTCCGGAGCTTCGGTTAAAACAGCGGCTGTTGATTTTGAAAAGATACGCAGGGATTTTATCAGCGAAATTGATAAAACCGTCAGCCAGGAGATTGTTTACAGAAACATAAAACAGCGCTCAGCAGACACATTAAAAGACATTAAAGATGCTTACATAAAATTGGAAAATTGCGATAAATTGGACCATGCAACAGAAATAAGCGCGGCAGATTCCAAAATCGCCTCTTTGCAAAACGAGGTGTCAAGGTCAAATGTTCTTATTGATAATTTGAATTATATCAGGGGCAAAGCGCTGACGGCTGCCGACGCGGTTCAGTTGGCTTATTTGTCCAGCGATTACGTTAAGTTAAGCGAGCAAGTAAGAAGCCATGACCAGATTAGCGCGCAGAACGAATTGGACGGGTATAAAACACAATTAACACAGGTTCAGAATACATTGACGCGATGTCTTAGGAAAAATTAGAAATGAATAATTATGAATAATAAATTTAAAAAATTCCGCCCGCTTGCTTTGTTCGGAGTCATAAGCGTTTTGGCTGTTTTGTTTTTTTTTGATATTCATTACGCTCACGCCGGCGTATGGGATTTGATTTGGAATACAACGAAAAATGGCATTGCCACTCTCGCGGCGTATATATTGTATTATCTTGTGTTTATGCCAATATCCGGCGTATTTTGGGCAGCCGGCCAATTTTTTAATGTTTGCGTCGCCATTTCGCTGAACAGCGAAGTTTTTAACACAAAAATGGTTGTTGATGGATGGGCCATATCGCGAGATGTCGCGAACCTGTTTTTTATATTTATTCTTCTTTATATCGCTATCGCGACAATTCTGCAGCTAAGCAATTACGGGACGAAGCAACTGTTAGGCAAGATTATAATTATCGCTTTGCTTGTGAATTTCAGCTTGCTCATAACAAGAGTAATTGTTGATTCGTCAAATATTTTGGCTTTGGAGTTTTATGATTCCATTTCTGTTGAGGGAGGGACAGCGACTTCAATAATGGCCGGCGGAACCGCCAAAGATTTGTCCCAGGTTTTTGTGAGCGGTTTTAATCCTCAAAATTTATTAAAATCCAAAAATTTCGCAAGCACCATAGATGAAGGGGTTATAGACACTCTGCTGGTGGTTGTGGTTTCAATGTTGCTTGCCTCAATATTGGTGTTGGTCGCGGCATTTGTTCTTTTTGCCGCGGGCATCCTTTTTGTGATTCGTACTGTTACGCTGTGGCTTTTAATGGTTTTGGCGCCATTGGCTTTTTTGGCAATGACGCTTCCGGCGACAAAAGGCCACGCGTCTAAGTGGTGGACAAAATTATTTGAGCAGTCGTTTTTCGCTCCGGTTTTTATGTTTTTATTTTATCTTGTCGCGAAAATAATCGATTCCGGCTTTCTTAATAATATGGTAACAAGCATAGATGTCGGCGGCGGAGTGAGCGAGGGCTTTAAAGAAACTTTTTCAACTTTCGCGGTTGTTTCAATACAATTTGTTTTTCTAGGCGCTTTGATGATAGCATGTCTTGTTATCGCGAAACAAATGGGCGCGTACGGGGCGACAACAATGCAAAGCTGGGGCCAGAGCGCAAGAAAATGGGGGCAGGGATACGCGGGCAAGGTCGCGCTCCGCCGTCTGTCTCCGCTCGCGCGCGAAATGGAATCAGGCAAAGCGCAGGAGCGCAGCAAATATAATCCCATGCGGCTTCCAATGTGGGCGGCGCGCAAGGCTGGAAAAGCCGCGCCGTATATTCCGGGAGCGCAGGCTGGGTTGCAGACTTTGGGAACGCATTATGGCAGGGACGTTGAAGATCGGGCAAAAAATTTGGACAAATTCAGTTCGGATGAATTATCAAGAAGAATCAAGATCGCGACTTTACCTGTTGATCGCGCGGCAATAATGAAAAAACTTACCGAAAGAGGCGATATTGGCAAATTAAATGATGTTGATGTTAGAAAGGGCAAGGCATTATTGTCTAATGTGGGAATGGCAGGCGCCATAAAAGATATTGATAGATTAAGGCCTGATCTTGCCGGCACATCTGCGGAGATTAAAAAAGCCGTTAGTTATCAGAACCCCGAGCATGTGGCTAAACTTAATAAATCATTAAGTTCAAACAATGACGTTATTGAAGGCATGCTGGATCATTATAAAGCGGGGCATATCAGCGCGCTGGTTAATAGGGGGGATGAATTGTTTGCTGAATACGCAAAAGCGCTGGAGGCATTGGATGCATCTGGTGCTAAAAATACGGCGAATATTGCGGCGGCATTGCGAAGCCGAAAAAATGAAGGCGCGGCAAAATGGATAGAAACGACAACCGCTAAACAACTTTTGGGGCTTTCCTAATTAAAATCTTAATTTTTTAACAATTATTATGCCAAAATTAACACCCGAACAAATTAGAAAAATTTATTTAAATCTTCCAAAAGATTTGCAAGAGGCGATTTTGAGCGTTGACAGCGCTGAAAAGATTAGAGCCATAGGAGAAAAATACCATTTGGCCATTGATAAAATGGGAGAGATGGCTGATGAGACCGGCTTGGTTATGCTTGGCTTGACCAGCCCGCGCGAATTTATTCCCAATCTGGCGGCAAGACTTAATGTTGACAAGGAGATGGCAAGAAAAATAGCGGAAGAAATTAACGGCCAGGTGTTTGTTCGCGTCAGAGAATCATTAAAAAAAGTGCATGCGATTAAGGAAGAAGGCGGTGGCAAAGAAGAGCATCCGCAAAAAGCGGAAATATTAAATGAGATAGAAAAAGAGGATGGCAAAGAAGAAACCCCGTCTATTTTAAAAGGGATTGCAGTGCCGCTTGCGCCGAGCCTGCCTGCGCAGGCAGGTGAAGTCGAGGTGCCCCATCCTTTTGAAGCAAAGATAAAGAATGAAGTTTTCAGAATACCTCCGGAGGAAAGAAAATATAAAGGGAGCGACCCTTATAAGGAACCAATAATATGAGATTCCAAGTCCCTCAATTTATAGAAGTGGAAAGCAAAATTTTCGGTCCGTTAACGCTCAAGCAGTTTATTTATCTGTTGGGCGGGGCAGGAGTGATTTTCCTTTTGTATGTTGTTTTGCCATTTTGGCTTATGATTATTTTCGCTTTGCCAGTCGGCGCTTTTTCTTTAGCTTTGGCGTTTTATAAAATAAATAACCGCCCTTTTATAAAAGTGGCTGAAAGCGCTTTGAAGTATTTTATTGCGGATAATTTATATTTATGGAAGAAAAAACAACGCAAATCCGATGTTCCGCAAACTAAGGTCGTGAAAGAAACACCGCCTTCTCTTTATGTGCCTAAGCTTACGGAAAGCAAATTAAAGGATTTATCATGGAGTCTGGATATTAAAGATACGCTCAAATAATTATGGCTATAGCTTCAAAAGCAACTCAAGAATTTATCCCGATAAAGGAAATTCGCGACGGAGTCGTTATTTTAAAGGACAATTCTTTGCATATTATTTTAATGGCTTCAACTTTGAACTTTGCCTTAAAGTCAGAGGATGAGCAGACCGCGATTCTTATGCAATATCAGAATTTTTTAAACTCCCTTGATTTTTCAGTCCAGTTTTTTGTTGAATCAAGAAAGCTGAATATCGGTCCGTACATCGCGACTTTAAAAAATGCGGAAGAAGAGCAGGCGAATGAATTGCTTAAAATCCAAACGAGGGAATACATAGAATTTGTCAAAAATTTTGTGAAATCAACAAATATAGTAGCGAAAACTTTTTATGTAACGGTCGCGTATAACCCTTCTGTTTTCGGTATTAACAATAAAGGATTTCTTGGAGATATTGGGAAAAAATTTACAAGCAAAAGCGATAGCGCGCCAGGAGAACGTTTTGAAGAGCATGTGTTACAGCTTCAGCAGAGAGCATCTGTGGTTCAGCAGGGATTGGCCGGCGCCGGCGTCAGGACAGTCGCTCTTAATACGGAAGAGCTTATAGAATTATTTTATAAACTGTTTAATCCGGGGGAATTGGAAAAAGAAATAAAATAAAATTTATGTCATTTTCAGATTTTTTTAAAAAAGAAAAAAAAGAAGAGGATATTACTCCGATTATTCCGCAAGAAATTTACGAGACCGGCGTTTTGCAGCTTCAGGACGTTATTGCTCCTTCGGCTTTGCAAATAACTCAAAATTATATCCGCATAGGGAGCAAAGTGGCAAAAATTATTTTTGTGATGGCATATCCCCGTTTTTTGGCAAGCGGGTGGTTTTCGCCGGTTATTAACCTGGATAAAGTTTTTGATATTTCTATTTTTGTGCATCCGGTTGATACGGCTTCAACTCTTAGGCAGCTTCAAAAAAAGGTTGCCGAGGTCCAGTCTCAAATCCATACAAGAGAAGAAAAAGGGCTCGTACGCGATCCGATGCTTGATACCGCTTATCAGGACCTTGAGGATTTAAGGGATAAGCTTCAGCAGGCGCAAGAAAAACTTTTTAATGTCGGGCTTTACATCACTATTTACGCTGACGACCTTGAAGAGCTTGACAGGCTTGAGATAGAAATAAGGTCGCTTCTTGAATCCAAGCTTGTCTATGTAAAACCGGCTCTTTTTCAGCAAAAAGAAGGCCTTGAAAGCGTTCTCCCGATTGGAATGGATAATCTGGGAATCAACACTCAACTTAATTCCTCGCCGGTCTCAAGCATATTCCCGTTCGTGTCTTTTGACCTTTCTTCGGACAAAGGAATTCTTTACGGCATCAACAGGCACAACAACAGTTTGGTTTTGTTTGACAGGTTTTCTATGGAAAATTACAATTCAGTTATTTTCGCAAAGGCCGGTTCCGGAAAATCATACGCCGCTAAGCTGGAGGTGTTGCGGAGTTTGATGTTTGAAACAGAGGTGATTGTTATTGACCCGGAAAAGGAATACGAATATTTAGCTGAAGTTGTTGACGGCAGATATTTTAATATCTCTTTGACTTCAAACCATCATATTAATCCGTTTGACCTTCCGCCGGTAAGGGAAGACGAATCTCCGGCGGATGTTCTGCGTTCAAACATTATCAGCCTTGTCGGCCTTTTCCGCCTTATGCTCGGCGGAATAACTCCGGAGGAAGATTCTATTATGGATAGAGCAATCACTGAAACTTACGCGGCGCGCGACATAACGCCGGAAAGCGATTTTTCTCATGCCATAGCCCCGACTCTTTCCGATCTGGAGCTTGTTTTGGCCGGCATGGAGGGCGGGGAATCTTTGGCCCAGCGATTAAGCAAATATACCAAGGGCACATGGGCCGGTTTTATAAACCAGCCGACAAATGTTGATATAAACAAGAAATTGGTCGTGTTTTCAATTAGAGACATGGAAGACGAGTTAAGGCCGATCGGAATGTATTTGATAACTCATTATGTATGGAACGCGGTTAGAAAAGACATAAAGAAAAGGCTTCTTGTAATTGATGAGGCGTGGTGGATGATGAAATACGAAGACACTGCTTCGTTTTTGTTCGGCATCGCTAAAAGGTGCAGAAAATACTATTTGGGGCTCGCGACGATTACCCAGGATGTGAATGATTTTCTTTCTTCTCCGTATGGCGCTCCGATTATCACTAACTCCTCAATTCAGATTTTGCTTAAGCAGTCGCCGGCGACAATTGATTTGGTGCAGAAAACTTTTAATCTCACTGACGAAGAAAAATTCCTGCTTTTGGAGGCGGACGTCGGCGAGGGAATATTTTTTGCCGGCATGAAGCACGTCGCGATAAAAATTTTGGCTTCTTACACGGAAGACCAGATAATCACTTCCGACCCGTCGCAATTATTGGCAATTAAAAAGGCGAAAGAGGAATTAAAATAATATATGGAAAACGCGGAGGCAAAAACATCGCCGCTATCTTTCGGCAAAAAGATTTCAGAGCACTGGATTATTTTGCTGGCAGCCGTTATTTTTGATATTTTTGCCTTGATTCCGTTTATCAGCGTTATTTTTAATTTATGCTTTGCCGGAATTTTGTATTTGTATTTTGCCAGCAGGGGCGATTCTAATTTTTTGAAAACAGGCCTTTTAATTGGAGGGGCAAGCGCCATTGATTTAATTTTAAGCTTTCTGCCGGTTAATGTCGGCGCCGCGTTATATAAAATTTTGAGCAAAAAATGATTAGTGTTATAATTAAATTAAATAAAGATTTATGAAAAGAGGCGTTATAATGATTTTTTTGATAGTTTTGTTAGTCGGCATGCTGTGGTTGTCTAATTACGCAAGCGCGATTGGCGAAGATTTTATTGTTGGATTTACTCCAGAAAACCCGGGCCCTAACACAGAGATTATCGCAAAGGCGGCGAGTTATGTTTTTGACATAAATAGAGCGACTATCACATGGATTGTTAATGATAAGACAGCGCTAAAGGGCGTTGGTGAGAAAGAATTTTCTTTTAAAACAGGCGATTCGCTGTCTAGCACGCGGCTGTCGGTCGCGGTTGTTACGGAGGACGGGGAATACATAAGAAAAGATTTTTCTTTTAAGGGCACGGATGTTGACATATTATGGGAAGCTCTGACTTATACTCCTTCCGCGTATCAAGGCAAGGCGCTCCCTTCTTCTGAGTCCATGGTTAGGATAACCGCGGTGCCGCATTTTTCTGTTTTGCCGTCAAAATTGATTTATGAATGGAAAGTTGGTTACAAAAATATGCCTAGCTTGTCCGGAGCGGGGAAGCAATCATTTGTTTTAAAAATGCCTGAAAATTTTAATTCAGTTAAGGTGAGCGTGAATGTTTCCAGCTATAATAAAACTATTACGGCGGAGGAAAGTATCAGCATATCGTCCGGAAAGCCAAAGATATTATTTTATGAATACAGCGAATTGGATGGCGCGCGGTACAACAAAGCGCTTAATAAAGAAATTCAATTAAACGATAGCGAAATAACCATTAACGCGGAGCCATACTTTTTTTCCAGAAAAGACCTTGAGTATCTTTCATATAATTGGTCTATAAATAATCAAAAAGCGGAAACCGAGAAATTTCCAAACTCTATTTTTTTGAAAAAAGGCGAGGGAAGCGGCGTATCCGTGATAGGATTAAAGATAGAGAACACTTTGAATATTTTGCAATTTGCAGAGAATTTTTTGCGAATAAATTTTTGACATAAAAAAATGAACAAAAAAATTAAAAATTTGATAATCGCGCTGTCTGCTTGTCTGGTAATATTCCCTGTTTATGCTTTCGCTTACACGCTTTTGCAGCCATTGCCCGGGATTACGGAAGTCAGCGGAGGACAGGGATTTTCGCAATATCTGTCGTGGATTTTTAAATTCGCGCTTATTGCCGCCGCTTTTTTGGCCGTTATCCAAATAGTCATAGCCGGTGTTGAGATGGTTGGAAGCGCCGCGAGTGAAAAGGCGCGCGGGGACGCGGAACAAAGAATTCGCGACGCGGTTTTGGGCCTTTTGCTGGCTTTTGGCGCGTGGCTTATTTTGTACACAATAAACCCGGATTTAGTAAAAATGGAATTAAACATTCCGGATATTAATATCAAAGCGGTTTCATTGTTAGAGTCTGGAGAGTTTGCCACCGTAGATAGAAATAAAATTAGCGCGGCTGCGGCGCGCGATCAGTTTTCCGAAATTGGAATTGACGTTAAATCTGAATGTCCGCTGGGCGTGAGTACGGGATGCGTTAAATTGGAAGGCATAAGGCAATCTACCATAGATGAATTAAAAAATCTTAAAGAGCAATTTCCCGGAGCTCAAATATATGTAACAGGCGGGACAGAATCGGGGCATTCATCTGGCGCAACTTCTCACAGCAACGGCTATAAAGTTGATTTAAGATTGAACACGGAGTTAGATAAATACATTATGAAAAATTTTACTCAGGCCGGCGTGCGGAGTGATGGAGCGGAAAAATGGATAAATCCCAAAACAGGAGCGGTTTACGCTTTGGAGCGCGGAGGCGATCCGCATTGGGATGTAGTCAGGTAGCAAAATAAATAAGCAATAAAAGATATGAACAAAAAAACAATTATAATTTTATCGGCAATAATATTTTTTCTTTTGCTTGGAGCGGGAATTTTTTGGTTTTATTTTAAAAATGGAGGGACGCCTTTTGAAGAAGGAAGCGTGCTTTCAAAATTATTTCCATTTGCGGAAAAGCGCGATTTGGAAAATCAGACTCCGGGAACTGAAATTCCGTTGGCAGAGCGCGAGGGAGGGGCGTTAATTCAAATTACAAGAAACGCGGTAAGCGGGGCCGGATTCGGGACATCAACGGTCAGATATGTGGATAAGCAAACTGGCCATATTTATGAGAGCGATGTTGACGGCAAGAACAGCAAAAGAATTTCCAACACTACTTTTTTGAAAACTTTTGAATCCGAGTGGTCATATAACGCGGATAAGTTAGTGCTTAAATATTTTTCAGACGAAGATTACGAGTCGTATCTTCCGGTAAAAATGTTTTCCGCCTCTCTTGGGAGCGGCGATGAGCAGTCTCCGCTAAAAGGCGTTTTCCTCCCTTTGGCGGCAAAGGAAGTTGCTGTTTCGCCTTTTGAGGATAAGATTTTTTATCTTGCCTCTGAAGAAGGGCAAACGCTTGGGATTGTCGCTGATTTTGAAAATAAAAACCAAAAGAATATTTTTAGCATGCCGTTTGGAGAATTTAACGCAAGCTGGCCCTCAAAGAAGTTAATCACATTGCTTACTAAGCCCTCTTTCGGGTCTGAAGGTTTTTTTTATTCACTTGAGCCGGTTAGCGGGAAATTTGAAAAAATAATTGGAGACATAAAAGGTTTGACGGCTTTGCTTTCGTCAAATGGCGAAATGGCAATTTACAGCAAAAGCGCGGATAAAACAATCGATACAAAGATTTTTGATGTTAAAAATAAAACATCGCAGGATTTTAATTTGACGACCTTTCCGCAGAAATGCGTTTGGGGAAAAATTTATGAAGATGTTTTGTATTGCGGAACGCCTATTGATTTAGCCAGGGCGGATTATCCGGACGAGTGGTACCAAGGAGTAGTTTCTTTTAATGACTCAATATGGATGATTAATTTTTCAACGGACGAGTCGAAAATTTTGGCCGGCGATACCGGCAGCGATGTTATTAGCCCGTTTTTAAGCAAGGACGAAGATTATTTATTTTTCATCAACAAAAAAGACAATACTCTGTGGAGTTTTAAATTAAGATAGGATTTTTAAAATCGGCGGCAGCATTTGTTTTTTTCTGGAAACAATTCCCGGGAGAATCGCCGGATTGCCGCCCGTCTTTGTTTTAAAAGCTTTTTCCGCAACGTTTTTTTCTTTTTCGCCAATCAAATAAAGGAAGCTTTTTCGCTTGAGAATATCAACTATGGCGAAAAATATTAAATCCAGGTTGTCGCGCGTTTTCTTTTCATCAAGCGCCTTTATTATTTTTTTTTCTTTTTTAAAAAGGCATTCCGGATCCGTTGTTTCGCATACGCCGAATCCAAGAGTCGCTTTGCCGGCTTCGAATTTTTTGTAATCCGCGCTGATAATTTCATCCGCGCTTTTCCCCGAAAGGTTTGATTTCGCGTTAAACATTTTTTCGGCGATCGCGTTTATGTTTATTTTTGAAATCTTTGCCAGTTCAAACGCGATTTTTTTATCGCACGTTGTTGTTGTCGGGGATGTGAGGTTTAATGTGTCCGAAATTATGCCGCATAGCAAAAGCCCGGCCCATTTTTTGTTAAAAGGAATTTTTTCTTCCGTGAAAATTTTTGCTATAATCGCGCTCGTGCTTCCAATAGGTTCTGTCCTGTAAAAGATTGTCTCCGCGGTGACAAGCCCGCTCATTTTATGGTGGTCAATCACTTCAATGATTTCGGCCTTTTCTATGCCGCGATACGCTTCATTAAAGCTGCCGTGGTCTACGAGAATCACTTTTTTGTTGGCAAGAGTTTTTATTTTTTGCGGTTTTTTTATTTTGAAATAATTTAATACAAATTCGGTTTCTTTATTAAGCTTGCCGGCAAGGCAGGCAGTTGCTTTTTGGCCTTTTTTATTTTTGAATTCAGAATAGACGATGCTTGAAACAACGCTATCCGTATCCGGATTTATGTGCCCAGCTATAATGTATCGTTCCATTTTTATTCTGCTTCTTCGGATTCCGGCCCTTGTTCTATTTCTGCAATTTCTCCTTCTTCCGTAGCTTTTGCCATTGATTTTCCCTCTCTTGACCTGATGTCTAATTTCCACCCGGTAAGTTTTGCCGCCAAGCGGACATTTTGGCCGGATTTTCCTATCGCCAAAGACAGCTGGTCTTCTTCAACCATTACTTTCGCTTCTTTTGTTTTTTCGTTAATTTCTATGTCAAGAATTTTTGCGGGAGAAAGGGCATTGGAAATAAATTGCGCCGTGTCAGGAGACCACTCTATGATGTCAATTTTTTCTCCGCCTAGCTCAGAAATTATAGTGTTTACCCGAATGCCTTTTTGGCCTACGCAGGAGCCGATAGGGTCGATGCCTTCTTGGTTTGAGACAACCGCGATTTTTGAACGCGACCCGGCCTCTCTGGCAAGATTTTTAATTTCCACGACCCCGTTTGTTATTTCTGGAACTTCCATTTCAAAAAGTTTGGCGATAAATTTGGGATGCGAACGGGAAAGGAAAAGGTTGATTCCCTTGGGAGTATCTTCAACAAGAAAAAGCAATGCTTTGGCGCGCTCGCCAATTCGGTAGCGTTCGCCCCTGATTTGTTCGTCTCTTGGCAAAATGGCCGTTGTGCGCCCGAGGTCTATAAAAACATTTCCGTTTTCAATTCTTTGCACTATTCCGTTTATTATTTCGCCCTGGTTGTTTTTAAATTCGCTGTAGATTGATTCTTTTTCCGCCTCCCTGATGCGCTGGATTATTACTTGTTTTGCCGTTTGGCTCGCGATTCGGCCGTAGTCTTTTTTTGTTTCCAGCGGGAAAACCAATTCGTCATTTGGCTGGACGCCTTTTTTGATTTTTCTCGCTTCTTCTATTATTATATGGTGTTCCGGATTGAACTTGATTTTTTTGTTGTCCTCGTCTTCTTCAGCCATTTCTGTTTCTTCCTCGTCCTCTGGTTTTAACATTGATTCGTCAACCGCGATTTTGATTTGAGAAAAAGTTGTCGCTCCGGTCTCAATATCAAAATTAGCCCGAACAATCTGGCCTTTTTTCCCATAGTCTTTTTTATAAGCGGCAGCCAGGGCGTCTTGTATGGTTTCTATAATTTTTTCCTTTGGTATGCCTTTTTCTTCTTCTATTTGTTCAAGCGCCGATTTTAATAGTTTTAAGTCCATATTGATAAATATTACGCAGTTTGATTTTTTTGTCAACGTTATCCACTATCTTATTTTGCAATAACGCCTGGATTAAAGTATAATTTTGATGATACCATGGATATAAAAAGCGCGTTTGATTGTTTTAATTTTAAGAAACAGTGTGAAAAATACGGCGTCGGCATTTGGCAATGTCCGCAATTTCTGTTTTTGGTAATGGGCGCTGTTATTGTTTTTGCGATTATTATTACAAATAGCGTAGCGCAAAAATACGCGGAGCCGTCCGTTGTCGCGCTTATTGTTTTAGCCGTTGCCGCAGTGCTATTTGTTATCAGCTTCATTATAGTTTCTTCTTTTGAGCGTGTTGTCCAGGCGTCGCTGGCAAAGTCGGAATTTATCAGAATAATGTCACATCAGTTACGCACTCCTCTTTCTGCGATAAAATGGCAGATAGAGCTTTTGTTTAATAAAAAAATAAATCCGGACCAAGAGACTGTTAACCGCGCGCTTTTGGAAATTAAAGATAAAAATGAAAAAATGATCTGGGTTGCCAATAATCTTTTGGACGTTAATTTGATTGAAGATAAAAATTTAGCGCTTTCATCGTCGATATTTTCTTTAAAGGACATTGTTAGTGAGGTGGTGGATATGTTGAATGAATCGGCAGTCAGGGCGAATTTGCAGATTTTTGTTACTTCGCCGCAGGAAATTCCGAATGTTTCAGCCGATAAAATGAGAATAAAAAATATTGTTTACCATTTTATAGATAACGCCATTCGTTATAGCACCGGAAAGGGCATTGTGGCAGTCGCGCTTGAGAGCCTGCCGGGGTCAGTTCGTTTTTTGGTTACTGACGAAGGCGTTGGAATTTCCAAAGAAGATTCAAAAAATATTTTCAAAAAATTATTTAGAAGCCAGAATACTCTTACCGGACAAACTAGCGGGTCAGGAGTCGGTTTGTTTATAGCGAAAGTAATTGTTGAAAGATCCGGCGGGAAAATAGGATTTACCAGCGCGGAAGGCAAAGGTTCAACGTTTTGGTTTACTTTGCCGGCGAGCGTTTAACAATAAGCATCAGATTATTAAATTAAGTTAAGCAAATAATATGAAAAAGATTCTTTTTGTAGAAGACGAAATAAGATTTCAGAAAATGATTGAAGACCTATTCCGGGTTGAAGGTTTTGAATTGCTTTCCGCTTACGACGGCGAATCAGGGTTAAGGATGGCTAGAGAGAAGAGCCCGGATTTAATTCTGCTTGATTTGATTTTGCCGAAACGAAACGGTTTTGAAGTGCTGGAAGAATTAAAAAACGACCAGCAGCTTTCCAAAATTCCGGTAATCATTCTGACTAATCTTGAGGGGGTCCGAGATGTGGAAAGGGCTTTTTCTTTAGGGGCTCGCACCTATCTTGTAAAAGCCAATTATTCCGTTAGCGATATTTTAGAAAAGATTAAGGAAGTCTTTAAAGAGAATGAGAGTAGAGCCTCAACAACTTAAATTATTTTTGTTGGACAGCGGGCTTGCAACAAGCAAAGATATTGAAAATGCCGGCAAAAAGGCCGAGAAAGAAAAAAAAGATTTGGGGGAAGTTTTAGTTAGCGAAGGCAAACTGTCGCAAGATGATCTATCTCGCCTCCAGGCGTATATTTTGGGCATACCCTTTGTAAGTCTTGAGAAGGAAAAAATAGACCTCAGTATTTTAAGTTTGATACCGGAACCCATAGCGCGCAGTCATAATATAGTTGCATATAAAAAGCGAGAAAACGAGCTGGAAGTGGCAATGCTGGATCCACAGGATTTGGAAACTATTGATTTCATAAAAAAGAAATTAAATCTAAAAGTTCTTTCGCGTCTTACCGATCCAAATTCCATAAAAAGCGTTCTTTCGCAATATCAAAAAACTTTGCAGGCGGAATTTGGCGATATTGTAAAACAAGAAGTTGAATCTTTTAAAATAGTGCGGGAAGAAGGAACTGGATTGGAGAACGAAGATTTAAAAAAATTGGCCGAAGATCTTCCGATTGTCAGAATCGTTGATACGCTTTTGCGCCACGCGATTCTTCAGCGCGCAAGCGATATACACATAGAGCCGATGGAAAAAGAGGTTGTAGTACGATATAGAATAGACGGTATTTTGCATGATGCGATGGTTCTTCCCGTCAAAGTCGCGTCCGGGATAATCGCAAGAATAAAAATTCTTTCAAACTTAAAGGTTGATGAAAAACGTTTGCCTCAAGACGGCAGGTTTAAAATAGAAACGCCAGACGAAAAAGTTTCTTTTCGTGTTTCCACTTTGCCGGTTTATAACGGCGAAAAGGCGGTTCTTAGATTGCTTCCGGAGAATTCAAAAGGGTTTACTCTTGAAGGATTGGGTTTTACCGCGGAGCAGATTGAAACAGTGCATTACGCGGTTAAAAGGCCGGTTGGCATGATTTTGGCCACAGGGCCAACCGGTTCCGGCAAAACCACCACGCTGTACACCGTTTTGGATATTTTAAACACTCCGGAGGTTAATATCTCAACAATTGAAGACCCTATTGAATATCAAATGCCGCGGATAAATCAAACGCAGGTAAAGCCGGACATAGGCCTTACTTTCGCGAACGGCTTGCGCACTTTGGTCAGGCAGGACCCGGACATTATAATGGTTGGAGAAATTAGGGATAATGAAACAGCCGCGCTCGGCATTAACGCGGCTTTGACAGGGCACCTTGTTTTGTCCACCCTGCACACTAATTCCGCCGCAGGCGCGATTCCAAGATTATTAGACATGAAAGTTGAGCCATTTTTACTGGCGTCAACGCTGGCTATAATTATCGCGCAACGCCTTGTAAGAAGATTGTGCGATTCAAAAGAAAAATATTATTTAAGCAAAGACCAGTTAAAAAATTTAGGCAAAGAAGTTGACCTTGACAGGATGTTGCAGTTTTTAAAAGCGGAAAAAGTTATTGCTCCGAGCGCGGGTTGGGACGAAGTTCCTTTTTATAATCCGAAACCGTCAAAAGAGTCTCCTGACGGCTATAAAAGCAGAGTGGGCATTCACGAGGTATTAAAGGTTACAGAAACAATTAAAAGTCTTTTGATGTCAAATATTTCCTCGGATGCCATTGAAAAGCAAGCGAAAGAAGAAGGGATGATGACAATGTTAGAGGACGGAATTGTAAAATCTGCCCAAGGCATTACAACAATTGAAGAAATTTTAAGAGTGACTAGAGAGTAATTAGCAAAAAATTATGCCGATTTTTAATTATTACGCGAAAAAAATTACAGGGGAGGAAACAAAGGGAGTAAGGGAGGCGCAGGACCGCCGCGATTTATCGCAGTCTTTGAAACAGGACGGATATATTTTAATTTCTTGCGAGGAGAAGAAAGAGGGCCGGAAGCTTAATTTTTCTTTTTTAAGTTTTGGCAGAGCGTCGGTTACTGATAAAATGATGTTCAGCCGCAATCTTGGCGTTATGATCGCGGCAGGCCTTTCTATTGTGAAAGCGCTGGAAATTTTGAGCCATCAAACCAAAAATAAGAAATTTAAAAAAATTATTATCGCGCTCAAAGACAGCGTTCAGAAAGGAAATCCATTGAGTGAGGCGATGAAAAATTACCCTGAAGTTTTTTCTTCTCTGTTCACGGCAATGGTCAGGGTCGGGGAAGAAAGCGGCCAATTAAGCCAGTCGTTGAAACTGGTCGGGGAGCAGTTGGATCGCGACCACACTTTGACAAAAAGGATAAAGGGCGCCTTGATATACCCGTCAATCATTGTCGTTGCGATGCTTTTGATCGGTGTTTTTATGCTTATCTATGTGGTGCCGACGCTTGTTTCCACTTTTAAAGAGCTTAATATGGATTTGCCAATTAGCACCAAGATTGTTATTTTTGTAAGCGATCTTTTGGTTTCGCACACGATTATAGTTTTCGCGGTTCTTTTGCTTGCCGCTTTTTTCGTTACCGGTTTTTTCAGAACAGAGAGAGGAAAAAGAATTGTCAGCAGTATTTTATTGCGGCTTCCTGTTTTTTCAACAATTGTCAAAAAAATAAATTCCGCCCGGACAAGTCGGACACTTGCTTCTCTTGTCAGCGCCGGCGTTAATGTTTTGGAGGCGCTTTCAATAACGAGAGACGTATTGCAGAACTATCGTTACAAAAAAGTTTTGGAAGAGGCGAGAGACATAGTTCAAAAAGGACAGCCAATCTCCGAGGCGTTTAAGAAAGCGGATAATCTTTACCCGATTTTGGTTGGTGAAATGATGTCTGTCGGGGAAGAGACAGGCAAGCTTTCGGATATGCTAATTCGGCTGGCTGATTTTTTTGAAGAGGAAGTAAATACCGCGACAAAAGATATGACAACGGTTGTTGAGCCGGTGCTTATGATAATTGTCGGCTTAGTTGTTGGTTTTTTTGCCATTTCAATGATTAATCCTATGTATTCAATGATGGGAGCAGTATAATGAAATTTCAAATCTCAAATCTTAAATCTCAAAACAAAGGGTTTTCGCTTATTGAGACCCTTGTCGGGATGGCGCTTATTCTTGTTGTTTTTGTCGGCATTTTTGGAGTTTTTCAGCTAGCCATAAAGATTGTTAATAAGTCAAAAGCAAAGGTTGGCGCCCTCGCGCTTGCCAACGAAAGAATAGAATTTATTCGTAATCTTCCCTATAATAGCGTTGGAACGCTTGGCGGAATACCTCCAGGAAATATTCCGCAAACGGAAAATATTTCTTTGAATGATATAAATTATACTCGCAGAACGATAATTCAGTATATAGATGACCCGAAAGACGGGTTAGACGCAATCGATGAAAATGGCATTACAACTGATTACAAGGTAGCGAAAGTAGAGGTTACTTGGCAGGCGAATTACGTTATCACTCCTGTTTTTTTAACAACAAATATTGTTTCAAAGGGCATAGAAACGACTGTCGGCGGAGGAACTCTTAAACTCAATGTGTTTGACGCCGCAATCATTCCTGTGGCTTCCGCTAATGTGCATATTGAAAACAGCACAGTGTCGCCTCCTGTTTCCATTGATATTTTAACAAACGCCAGCGGCAAAGTGGTTTTTCCGGGCACTCCTTCCGCTTCAAACTATAAAATAACGGTGAGCAAGGTCGGTTATAGTTCCACGCAGACTTACGACGCAACGGCGCCGAATGTCAATCCCGACCCTGGGCATTTGACTATATTAGAGGGCCAGACAACAGAGGCGAGTTTTGCGATTGATTTGGTAAGCGCGAAAACAATAAAAACATGGGAACCGATTGGCGGTTTTTCATGGCAAGACCTTTTTAACGACGACTCTAAAATTTCCGAATCTTTTGATGTTGTTGTTGCCAGCGGTTATGTTGAGCTGGATCAGAGCGAGCCATCGGTGTATAAAACATCAGGCTATGTTGTGTCAATGGATATAGGCGGTATCGCTGATTTGAAAAATTGGAGTGAATTTTCATGGAATGACAATGAGCCGGCAGGCGCGAATATAAAATATTTCATTTATTACATAAATGAGTTTTCAAATCTTGTGCCAATACCGGATTCTGATTTGCCCGGGAATGAATCCGGGTTTGAAACATCGCCGATTGATTTGTCCGGGCTGGATATAAATAAATATCAAACCTTAAGATTAAAAGCCGAATTATCAACATCCGACACGAGCGTTTCGCCGCAACTTTTAAATTGGAATTTAAGCTGGAACGCCGGACCGTTTCCTCTTCCAAACATCGGCTTTCATATGCAAGGCCAGAAAATTATAGGCAGGGATGTTGCCAATAATCCTATTTATAAATATTCAGAAAATCTTTCAACCGGAGCCGGCGGAAGTGTTTTATTGGGAAATTTGGAATGGGATATTTATAACATAACTATTGATGGCGTTTCTACCGGTTATGACATCGCGGAATCCTGCCCGTTTCAGCCGGTGAATATCGCGCCGAACACGAATAACACCACAGATCTTTATTTGGTTGGCCATGCCAATAATACTTTGTTGGTTTTTGTAAAAAATTCTTTAGGCGAAGCTATTGGCCAGGCAAGCGTCAGGTCATACAGAACGCTTTACGACAAAACCCAAACAACATCTTTATGCGGGCAGACATTTTTTACCCCTTTGTCCGCCGTTGATTATACAATAGAAGCAAGCAAGGCAGGATATGCGACTGGAACTTCAACTGTTTCCGTAAGCGGCCAAAGCAAATTGGAAATAATATTGAACGCGATATGATAAAATACGCAAGAGGGTTTACAATAATTGAAACGATCGTGACTATCGTCATATTTACTATGATGATAGCGGTAGTTTCGTTTTCAATCGCGTATTTTTATCGCGCCAATAGTTATGTGATTGAGCAATCATACGCCATTAACAGCGCGAGATTGGGAATTGAAACAATGGTTCGGGAAATTCGCGAAGCCACTTATTCCGACACGGGCGCTTATCCGGTCGTTGCGGTAAGCGAGACTTCGTTTGAATTTTACAGCGATATTGATCGCGACAACAACATAGAAAAAATAAGGTATTTTTTGGACGGCAATAATTTTAAAAAAGGGGAAATTCAGGCAACCGGCAATCCGCCGGTATACCAGCCAGGCGATGAGACAATAAATATTTTGTCAGAATATGTTCGCAACACGGCGGTTCAATCGGTTTTTATGTATTACGACGAAAGCGGGGCTGAAATTTCCGATTTTACTAACGTAGCCGATATTTCTTTAATTAAAGTTCATTTAATTGTTAACGCCATTGAGGGGCGGGCGCCGGATGAGTTCACGCTTTATTCATTTGCGCAGTTAAGAAATTTAAAAAGTAATTTATGACAAGCGATTTTGTGATAAAAAATAAAAAAGGGACAATTACTTTACTGGTGCTTGTTTTTAGCAGCATTATGATACTTTTATTCGGAGGCATGGTCGGTTTTATTTTTGTCCAGCACCGCGCGCAGGTTAAAAAAATCGACAAAGAAAAATCTCTTCAAATCGCGGAGGCCGGCTTGGATTATTACAAGTGGTTTTTATCCCATTATCCCGGCGACCTTCAGGATGGAACCGGTCTTCCCGGCCCTTACGAGCATGAATATTATGACCCGGAGGGCGGAGCAATCGGCAAATTCTCATTGGAAGTTACGGCTTTGAGCCAATGCGGAACAATTAGCTCAATAAATATTATTTCTACCGGATGGACTTATGATAGTCCAAATATTAAGAAAACGCTTATAGGGCGATATGCGAGACCATCTTTGGCCAAATACGTTTTTGTTAGCGATACCAATGTTTGGTGGGGAGTGGGTGAGACATTGAATGGTATTTCGCATAACAACGGCGGCATTCATATGGATGGAGAACATAATTCTTTGGTAACAAGCGCAAAAACCACTTGGAATTGCACTTCTGCTTTTGGCTGTAGCGGTACTCAAGTGAAGCCTGGCATTTTTGGAAACGGCGGCAACCCGGTATTGTGGCAATTCCCGGTAGAGCCGATTGATTTTGTAGGAATATCCGCCAACCTTCTCCAGATGAAAAACGCGGCGCAATCGTTTGGAATATATCTGCCGAAATCAACCGCTATTAAACCTTCTGGCAAGGGGTATTATGTGCATTTTAAGAATGATGGCACTTTTGATGTGGACATAGTAACTAATGTAAATGGTAAAACTATACAGAATAAAATTTTTCATCAAACTTATACATTGCCGGCTTCTTGCGGCCTTGTGTTTTTTGAAGACAATGTCTGGGTTGACGGAATAGTAAAAGGCAAGCAAACAGTAGTTTCTGCAAATCTTATTGATGCTGGCGTAGATACAGATGTGGTTTTGCACGATAGCATAGAATATACAACCAAAGACGGGTCAGACGGGTTACTGCTTATTGCCGAAAAAAATATGGTTATTCCTAGCTATTCCCCGGATATTCTTAAAATGGAAGGAATCTATGTGGCTCAAACGGGCCAATTTTATCGCCCCTTTTATAATAGTAACGTGAGAAGCAAAATAGAAATATATGGGTCAATAATTTCTAAAGGCCAGGAGATAACGACATGGTGGGGTGGGAGCGGGGTTGTTTCCGGGTACATAACCACTGAACGAATGTCAGACAGTAAATTAATGTATAATCCGCCGCCAATGACACCTTACGCCGATGATGAATATATGTTTATTAAATGGGAAGAAGAAAATTGATGAAAAAAATAATTATAGCGAATTGGAAAATGAACCCGTTGTCGCTTAAGGAAGCGAAGCGGATTTTTAATGAGATTAAGCGAACCGCGCGCAAAATGCTGAAAGTGGAAACTGTTGTTTGCCCGCCTTTTGTGTATTTGCAAGCCCTGCGAAGGACGGTCCTTCGCAGGGCTGCGAAGGACGGTCCTTCGCTTTCGCTTGGAGCGCAGGATGTTTTTTGTGAAAATCCGCCAAAAGTGGAA
This sequence comes from Patescibacteria group bacterium, assembly GCA_018895015.1. Lineage (GTDB taxonomy): Bacteria > Patescibacteriota > Minisyncoccia > UBA9983 > UBA9983 > JAHIOX01. The sequence goes on from JAHIOX010000027.1 coordinate 49,964, forward strand.
GGCGGAGGCGCTCACACCGGAGAAATTTCAGCAAAAATGCTTAAGAATTTGGGCGTAAAATATGTTATTGTCGGTCATTCAGAGCGACGGGATCCGCCAACCGGCCTGCCTGCGCAGGCAGGCGGAGGAGAGACAAATGAAATTATTAACAAGAAAATAAAAGCTGTTTTGGGCGCTGGGATGAAAGTGATTTTTTGCGTCGGCGAAAAAGAGAGAGATGAAGAAGGGGAATATTTGCGTTTTATAAAAGATGAAATTAACGAAGGATTAAAAGGCGTTCAAAAAAATTTTTTTAATCCGCCGGCTGGCGGACTGATTTTCGCGTATGAGCCGATATGGGCAATCAGCTCAAACAAGGGAGCGCATGTCGATAATCCGGAGTCTGCCTTAAGAATAGCTATTTTTATAAGACGGACTATTATGGAAATCGCGGACGGGCAGATAGCGCGTTCGGTCCCGATTCTTTACGGCGGCTCAATATGCCCGCAAAACGCCGAAGCTTTTTTAAAAGACGGCGGAATGCAGGGATTGCTGGTTGGCCACGAAAGTTTAAATCCCAAGCATTTTAACGAAATTTTAAAAATAGCAAACCAGATTTAAAAAACTATTCTAAATTATTATTATGTTGCCAAGCGTTAAAAATGCGAATGTGAAAGGGAAGAGAGTGATTTTACGCGTTGATTTTAACGTGCCTGTTGAAAAAAATTCCGTGGAAGGTGCGTATAGGATTGAGAAAACATTGCCCACAATTGAATTTCTGCGTAAAAAAGGCGCGAAAATAATTTTAATCAGCCATATTACAACCGGCCGCGCTAACGGGTTAGCGCCGGTAGCGGATTATTTAGGCAGATACTTCGCGTTGAAATTTATTGATGATAAAAATTTTGATTTGATATCGGAAAAAATTGGAAAAATGAAAAATGGAGATATTGTTTTGCTGGAAAATATCAGAAGTTACGAAGGGGAAGAAAAAAACGATAAAATTTTCGCGAAGCGGCTGGCATCGCTGGGAGATATTTATGTGAATGACGCTTTCAGCGCTTCGCATCGGAGCCACGCGTCAATTGTGGGAGTAACAGATTTTCTGCCGTCTTTTGCGGGGATGCTTTTTGAGAATGAGTTCGAGAATTTAAAAAGCGCTTTTAATCCAGGCCACCCGTTTTTGCTTATTTTGGGTGGCATAAAATTTGAGAGCAAGCTGGGAGTTTTGGAAAAATTTTTGAAAATTGCGGACAGAATTTTTATTGGCGGTGGTTTGGCGAACAATTTTTTTAAGGCGCGCGGGTCGGATGTCGGGCGGTCTGTCGTTGACATAAGGGTGAATGTTGAAAAATTTTTAAAAAACCATAAAATTATTTTGCCTGTTGATATAAAAGAGGAAGACGGAATGATTTTGGACGCAGGAGACGAAACAATAAAGATTCTCTCGGAGATAATAAAATATTCAAAATTTATTTTATGGAACGGCCCGATTGGGGATTTTGAAAAAAGTGGTTTTGAAAAGGGGACAGAGGAAATTGCGAAAGCAATCGCCGAGTCAAACGCCGTGTCAATAATCGGCGGCGGAGATACCGTAGCGGCCATTGGCAAGCTTGGCATTCTTGATAGATTCTCGTTTGTTTCAACCGCCGGAGGCGCGATGCTGGAATTTCTCGCCAAAGGCACCTTGTCTGGCATTGAGGCGTTAGAGAAATCCAAGAAATAAATTTTTACAAAAACCCTTTGATTTTTTCGGCGGTTTGAGCGGACTCGTCTTTTGGATAGGGTTTGCCGCGCCAGTGGATATGGCTGTCGTTTGAAAAGCGGGGCATTATGTGAAAATGCGCGTGAAAAACCAGCTGGCCGGCAGGGCGCTCATTATTCATTCCGATATTTATTCCTTCGGCATCAACGCCTTTTTTAATCGCAATTGCCAGTTTTTTAATTATTGGCGCGAGTTTGATTAAAATTTCATCCGGCAATTCGTAAAGATTTTCATAATGTTGTTTTGGAATTAAAAGAGTATGTCCAGGATTTATCGGCGTAATATCCAAAAAAGCGAAGCAATTCTCGTCCTCGTAAATTTTATCGCACGGAATTTCTCCTTTTGTTATTTTGCAAAAAATGCAATCCATAAAATTAAATCCGAAATCCAAAGCACGAAATCCGAAACAAATTCTAATATTTAAATTCTAAGTTTTTTAAAGAACTCCGCAACCTTGACAGACTGTTTGTTTTGTGTATAATTAAAATAGAATTCTTTAAAAAACCTTATTTAAAGGGCAAATATCACAATTAAGGAGGTTTGTCATGGCTAAAAAAGTCGCAGGCGAATTATATGAAAGTATCACTGGTCAGTTGTTTGAAATCGGTCGCCAGTTAAGGCAACCGAAGGGGTATCCTTTTGATCCAGGGGTTTTACAGAAATACCTTCAAAATGCAATTGAAGGAAGATTCAATCAAGTTATTAAAGTTGTTACTCCTGATGATAAAATTCTTGAGTTCGTGAGTACTGTTACTGTTTCAGCGACAACTAAAAAATTTGTTGTCCGGGATTATGTCCAGAAACTACGAAAAACAAAAAATGTATATGCTAGTAGCAATTTCGAGAAATTGTTTTTTGATAAAACCGTAGAGCCAATTTCCGAGCAAGAACTCAATTATCACAAATTGACCAAAAACTCAGTGGATGGACCCATTATTGATGAGCTCGGTGGCGAAGCCAAAGTTGAAACCACTTTGGCTGAAATGTTTAGCCTCATAGCACTGCAGCCAAATGGCGAGGATGGGGTATCGCTTACTAATGGATACGCGAATGTCTTCTATATTCGCGACGTGGTTGGCGTGCTTCGTGCGGTCTGCTGCTACTGGCACGATGTCGGCTGGAACCTGAGCGCCTTCTCGGTTGAGCTTCCGTATGCGTGGTACGATGGCCGCCAGGTCTTCTCCCGCAATTCCTGTGAATCTTAGGTCTTTAGTTCTTTTTTGACACTTAGACCCTTGGAAACTTTTCAAAGTTTCCAAGGGTCTTTTTTTATTTAAAATTTTTTGATAAAATAAACTTGAAAGCATGCATACGCAACGGTTACGACTTTTGCGTCATGCTTTTAAGATATTTTTGCGAGAATCGCGCCGGTCAAGACTTGCGCGAGAGTGTAAAAATTTTCTTTCAAAAATACAGGAATTGGTGCAAAAAGCTGGCGGATTTCTAGATCCCAAATAAGATTCAACTCCGAGAGTTCGCCAATCGTCGAATCAAGGAGTGGTGGCACAGATGGTTTTTTGCACGAGAATGGTTGGCGTGCTTCGTGCGGTCTGCTGCAACTGGAACGATGACGGCTGGAACCTGAACGCCAACTCGGTTGAGAATCCGAATGCGTGGAACGATGGCAACCAGGTCTTCTCCCGAAACTCCTGTATTGTATTTCTCCCGTTTAATTAGCGAGAGTTTTATTTTTCAGTCCCTTTTTCCATCCGCCGAACATTTTACCGATTTCCTCCAGTTTTTCTGATATTGCAGCGTAATGTTTATGGGATATAAATTTTGTTTCCCATGATATATAAATTAGAAATTTTAAAGTATCAAGAGAAAGAATGCATTGAGAGATTTTTTCCATTTTCTTTTCTCTTTCTGTAAAATAGGCAATATATGAAAATTCCAACAAATCAAGGAATTTATTTTCAATTCTGGCGCCGATAGTAAATCGGCTGCTTCTAGGAATATGATGGACCACACTAATCCATATCAAATATCCCTCTTTGATTCTTTGGAGAATAGACGCGCTATTACGAGAGAGAGAGAGAGTAAAACGGCTTTGTCATATCTATAATGATATCATATCCGTTGAGAATCTGCTCGTTTCTTGGCAAGAATTTTTAAGAGGAAAAAGAAAACGGAAAGATATCGCGGAATTTTCTCTGCATTTTATGGATAACATTATTGCGCTCCAAAAAGAACTTTTGAATAAAACATATAAACATGGCGAATATCAGGCATTTAAAATAAACGATCCCAGACCAAGAAATATTCATAAAGCCAGCGTGCGAGACAGATTAGTTCACCATGCCATTTACAGAATTTTATATCCGTTTTTTGACAAAAAATTCGTATCAGATTCTTTTTCTTGCAGGTTAGACAAAGGCACGCACAAAGCAATAAACAGATTTAGGAAATTTTATTACAAAGTCAGTAAAAACAGCACAAAAACTTGCTGGATTCTGAAATGCGACATCAGAAAGTTTTTTGCCAACATCAATCACGGAATACTGAAAAATATTTTAGCAGAATATATTGGCGATAAAGATACCCTTTGGCTTCTGGGACAAGTGATAGATAGTTTTCGCACTGAAAACAAAATTGGCGTCGGACTTCCACTTGGCAACCTAACTTCTCAATTATTTGTGAATATCTATATGAATGAGTTTGACCAGTTTGTTAAGTATAAACTAAAAGCCAAATATTACATCAGATACTGCGATGATTTCGTTATTCTTTCGGAAGATAAAAGATATCTGCAAAATATCATTCCGTTTATCAGAGAGTTTTTGGACAGAGAACTGAAACTTGAATTGCATCCTGATAAGGTTTCAATAAAAACTATGGCATCCGGAGTTGATTTTCTTGGCTGGATCAATTTTACCGACCACAGGATTTTGCGGACAACTACAAAAAGAAGAATGATTAAAAGAATAAAAATAAATAATTCTATAGAAACGATTAATTCATATCTAGGATTATTGGGTCACGGGAATACGAATAAATTAAAGAAAGAAATTTTATTTTGTTAGTGTTATAATTAATTTATTATGAAGCAATGGGTTTTACGGGAGGAAATTCTTGGGAAAATAAATAAAGAATTGGAGCAATGGCCGGAATTGGTTCGGCGGCTTTTATTTTATAGGGGTATAAAAACCAAAATAGAGGCGGAAAAATTTTTTAATCCGGATTATGAAAAAGATTTGCATGACCCGTTTGAGATTTTAAATATGGAAAAGGCGGCTGGACGGATTTTGAAAGCGATCAAAGAAAATGAAAGAATAATTATTTTCGGAGATTATGACGCGGACGGCGTTTGCGCCAGCGCCATTTTTCACGATTTTTTCAAGAAAATAGGATTTGAAAATTTTCATGTTCATATACCTGACAGGCATCTTGACGGCTATGGCCTTACGGTAGAGGCGATAAAGGAGTTTGCGGAACAAAAGGCCGGATTGCTGATAACTCTTGATTGCGGAATTACCGACTATGAAGAAGTTGAAAAGGCCAATTTTTTTGGGATTGATGTAATTATAACCGACCATCATCTTGTGCCGAAAAAATTGCCGAATGCTTTTGCCATTATTGATTCCAAGCAAAAGAAGGATGATTACTTTTTTAAGGATTTATGCGGAGCAGGGGTGGCGTTTAAGACAGTTCACGCGCTTATTAAAAAAGGCGGATTTAATATAGTCCATGGATGGGAAAAATGGCTTTTGGATACTGTTGCCATAGCCACGATAGCAGACATGGTTCCGCTTGTTGGCGAAAATAGAGTTCTCGCTCATTATGGATTGCAGGTTTTGAAAAAGACGCAGCGCATGGGCCTTGTTTCGCTTTGCAAAAGGCTTGGAATAGCGCTTCTTAATGTTACAGAAGATGATATTGCTTTTATGATTGGCCCGAGAATAAATACTGCCAGCAGGATGGACCATGCCACGGCAAGTTTTACTCTTTTGACAACGCAGTCGGGCGGCGAAGCAAGCTGGGTCAGCGCCCGCTTGGAAGCGTTGAATGTTGATAGAAAAGCTATGGTGGAAGAAATTTTAAGCGGCATTGAGGAAAAAATTTCGGCTTATGGCGCTAAAATTCCGGGAGTAATTGTGTGCGGCGATTTTAATTGGCATCCCGGCGTTTTGGGAATTGCCGCGAATCGGCTTATTGATAAATACGGGCGTCCGATTTTTTTGTGGGGGAAAGCGGAAGCAAAAGAGATCAAGGGTTCATGCCGCAGTAATGGTTCTATAAATTTGGTTGAATTGATGCGGAAAACGGCAAAAGGTTTTTTTAGTGATTTCGGAGGCCATGCTTTGGCCGGCGGCTTTTCTTTGGCTGAAGAAAAAATGCCGGATTTAGAAAAAGAAATTTTAAAAGCTTGGGAAAAAGCTTCAAAAGAAAAAACAGAAAATAATACTATTTTTATTGATAAGGAAATTTCCATTGACGATATAAGCTGGGATTTTTATTCCATGATAGAAAAATTCCAGCCATTTGGCATTGAAAATCCCAAGCCTGTTTTTTTATTTTCAGGCGCGGAAGTCGTTGGAGTAAAAAAGTTTGGGAACAATGGCATACATATTCAAGTAGATTTTAAAAAATCTCCGTCATCTGGCGGAGATGAGATTGTTCCCGCGATAGGATTTTTCTTTAACGGCAATTTGGCGGACGTTAAAAAAGGTTCGCGCGTTGATCTTGCCGCGTCATTGGAAAAATCATTTTTCAAGCCGAAGCCCGAATTGCGCTTGCGAATAATAGATATTAAACTAAAATCACAATGATGAAGGCGGAGCGGAACAAAATTATTGTTTATACTGATGGCGGGTCGCGCGGGAATCCCGGGCCGGCCGGAGTAGGCGTGGTTATCGCGGACGCCAAGGAAAATGTTGTCAAAGAATATTCCAAGGATATCGGCGCGCGGACGAACAATGAGGCGGAATACGAGGCGGTTATTTTGGCGCTTCAAAAAATCAAACAGCTTTTTGGAAAAGAGAAAGCGAAAAGCATGGAAATTGAAATGCGGATGGACAGCCAGCTGGTGGCGCGCCAGCTTGGAGGAAAATATAAAATTATGGAGGAAAAACTTTTTCCGCTTTTTATAAAAATTTGGAATCTGCGCATGGAATTCGGAAAAATTTCTTTTATTGAAATACCAAGAGAAAAAAATAAAGAGGCGGATCGTCTCGCAAATGAGGCAATGGACGTAAAACAAACTAAATCTATGTTCTAGCGATGTGTTATGATTTGGTTATTCTCGGAGGATTCGCTGTTGGAGTATTGATAAGGTCCTTTATTGATTTTGGCTTGGCGTTCGCCGGCCTTTTTATTTTCATTGGCGTTGTTTTTCTTTTATTGCGTCTTTTTAAATTTTCTCAGTTATTTTTAGTTATCGGCCTGGTTTTTTGTTGCGCTGGTTTTGGCATGTTTAGGTACGAAATTAAAGACGCGAAAGGCAATTTCGCGGAAATTGAAAAAAATCTCGGCTCAAAAACAATTGTACAAGGGATAATTTGCGACGAGCCGGACGAGCGGGAAAATTACACCCGTTTGGTTGTTGATTTTGGCGGAACAAAAATTTTAATTACCGCGAAATCATTTCCAAAATTTAATTACGGAGACGAAGTAAAATTCGCCGGGATTTTAAAAAGGGCCGAGGATTTTAACAATATCGATGGCAATGGCAATAATTTTAGTTGGCGTGATTATTTGGCAAAGGACGATATTTATTTTGAAATGATTTATCCTGAAATTGAGCTTGTCGCCGTTAATCAAAAAAGCCGGGTCGCGCGCAATCTTTTTAGGGTTAAACAAAATTTTCTTTCAGCGATTTCAAAAGTCGTGCCAGAGCCTAACTCGGCGTTTTTGGGCGGGGTTACCGTTGGAGCGAAGCAGAGTATGCCGAAAAATTTGCAAGAGGATTTTAAGAAAACAGGAATTATTCATGTAGTCGTTCTTTCAGGATACAATATAACGATTGTCGCCGCGTACATAATGCGCCTTTTTTCTTTCCTGCCGCAAATTTTGGGAATATCGCTCGGAATTTTCAGTATAATTTTGTTCGCGATAATGGTGGGCGCTTCCGCTACCGTTGTCCGCGCCTCAATTATGGCAGTTTTTATTTTGGCGGCGCGCGCCACAGGAAGAATTTATATTGTAACCCGCGCGCTTTTTTTGGCCGGCTTTTTTATGCTTCTGCACAACCCAAAAATTTTAAGGTTTGACGCGTCTTTCCAATTATCTTTTCTCGCTACTCTGGGTTTAATTTATCTCGCTCCGTATTTTGAGAAAAAATTAAATTTTTTGCCGGCCAAATTCAAAATTCGCGAATTCGGCGCCGCGACTTTGTCGGCGCAGATTTTGGTTTTGCCTTTGCTTTTGTATAAAACCGGTGTTTTGTCGCTGGTGGCATTGCCGGTAAATCTTTTGGTTCTGATTTTGATTCCGGCGACAATGTTTTTTGGATTTCTTGCGGGCTTATCCAGAATGCTTGCCGGTTTTCTCGCCGCGCCATTTGGCTGGGTAAGTTATTTTTTAACGCAGTACGAGCTCGGAGTAGTTGGATTTTTCGCGGAATTTCCGTTCGCGTCAATGACAATTTCACAATTTCCGCTATGGCTTATGTTGTTTATGTATTGCGTTTATGGAATTATATTTTATAAAATATATAAAATAGATGCAAAGCGCTAAGAAAAATTTTAAATACTATTTTCTTGGTTTGCTGTTTTTGGCAACGTTTTTTGTTTGGTGCGCGGTTTTCGCGGAAACACGAGACGGGTTGGAAGTGGCGTTTTTGGATGTCGGGCAGGGGGACGCGATTTTTATACAGGCGCCAAACGGCAACCAGATTTTGATTGATGCCGGCCAGAACAAACAGGTTTTGCGCGAGCTGGCGAAGATGATGCCTTTTTATGACCGTTCCATTGACATGCTTATTGCCACGCATCCTGATTCTGACCACATAGGCGGCGTGCCGGAGATTCTTGAAAGATTCAAGGTTGATTATGTTCTGGAGTCCGGAGTTAATTCGGAAAGCGCTGTTTATGGCGCGGTGGAAAAAATTATTGACGAAAAAAACATCAAAAAAATTCAGGTGAGAAGAGGAATGAAAATTAATCTTGACCAAAATGCATATCTTCTAATTTTGTTTCCTGACCGCGATGTGGACGGCATGGATTCAAACGACGCGTCAATTGTCGCGAAGCTTGTTTACGGCAATACTTCTTTTTTGCTCACTGGCGATTCGCC
>JAHIOX010000028.1 GCA_018895015.1 Patescibacteria group bacterium
AACACAAGCGATTAGATTAGAGCCGTCAGAGTCAGAAGCTACGGAAGTCCAATATTTATTAAAAGCGCCGGCGGGCTGGCGCTCAGTCCATGTCGCGCCGGAATCGGAAGAAGTATAAAGACGACCACCATAAACACAAGCGATTAGATTAGAGCCGTCAGAGTCAGAAGCGACGGAAGTCCAATATTTAATTATATTCCCCGCCGGCCGCGTTTCATCCCACTTTCCGCCGGCATCGACAATGAAACTTATATCATACCAGATCTTGATTTCCTCGTTGTTGGAATCCATGGGGACGGTAAATTGAATCTTATCATCATCTTCATACCACCGCATAACTTCCCCTTCCTCTGCGGAATCTAAATTGTCAAAAGAAATTAATTCCGGAACAGGCTCGCCGGCAATCGTTATCCGGCGGACGCGCATACAATTTACCGGTATGGAAATATATGATTGATATTTGACGGTTACTTGGGAATTATCAATTTTTTTTTGCGGAAAAACTATAGACAAAAAATTCACAGCGTCAACAATATGCTGATCCACGCCGGCCACGGCGTTATTGATATAATCGCGAACTATTGTGCGAATTTCATTAAAATTCATTTTTTTTAAAATTACAATTGATTAGCCGGTCTACATATCAAATAGGCTGTTTTACTCTTGTTATAGCGCGAATTAAGAGGTCGTTTTTTAAACATCTTGCGAAAAAACCAGTATTCCATCGATAAATATATCCAATTTTTTCGGCTTGGCCGGGACCGGCGACGCCGAATCCGCCAGCTCATCTTCTGATAAAATTTTTATCGGGTCGATAATTTTTAACCCGCAATGTTGAGCGACAAATTGCGCGTACGCTCCCGGATTATTATGATCCGCGCTCGGCGCGTAGCGCTCGAAAAATTGCAAGATCGTCATTTCCGGATAATAGAGTTTTGATTTTCCTGTCAAACCGATTTTGATTTGTTTTATAAGCGCTTCCCAGCCGTCATCATCATTGGCAAAGACGGCAAAACCGTCCGGGTCGCGGCCTGTCGCCTTGAATTGGTTGGCGAATTTAAGATTGCCAGGATTGTGGTTTTTTTGAGATCTGGATCCAGCAAACCAGCCCTCGTGAGTTTTGATCGCTTCCGCAAATTTTTCCAGTAATAACATAAAATTATTCTCCTTCCAGCCGAGCACCCTCCAGCTCGTCAATAATATCAATTATATCTTCGGCTTTATCGCGATATAGTTCTTTTTCATCCTCGTCCAACTCGTCAAATTCCTGCTTGTCAAAATCGTAGAGCTTGGCCGCGACCGCGTCCACGGCCGGATTATCATGGGATGTTATTTCTTCTTCAACGTCGATATTTTTTTCGCTCATAAATTTTTTAAAGTTAAAAAATTAAAATTATTTTCGGCGCCTGATTCTCACCGCAGCTGCGGCTGTGTCCGCTTCCGGCGAATTTTCGGTTTCGTATTCCTCAACCGACGGATCATTGGCCAGCGCTTCGATAATTTTCGGATTGCTGGTTGTGTATAATTCCCGATCCGCGATTTTGATTACTTCATCGCCTATCGTCGCCGTATGGATTCCGGCGCTTTTATTTTTTCTGCAAAATATTTTTTCTGCCATATTTTTGTTAAATTAAATTAATTAAGGGAGAGGAACGGTTTTTATGATCCTACGGAAATAAAATCAAAGGATGACCGCAAACCATGATATTAATAATTAAGATTAGCTAGCCCGTTATGCCATAGGCGCGCGTGCCGCCGCCGTTGGATACTCGCGCTACATACTCGCCTAGTACCTGAGTGGCCCATTGCTTGCCATTTCGCTTATCATACAGCGGGTATTGCGCGAACGCGCCGCTTTCGTGATCTCCGCCATTTAATTCGCCGTAAGCGCATCGGTTATAATCAACGATCAAAAACTCAGTGGATCGAACATGGCGATCAATATGCAACTGGATCTCATAACCCATAGCGTTGATGACAGTAATTGACTGGCCGCCGACTTTATCGGCCGGCTTTGTCCGAACCACAGTATTGAACAACTGCTCGATTATCGCGATGACTGTCGGAGACGCGTGAATCGCCGAAGGATATAAGCCAGCGTTTACGTGAGCGACCAATGCGGTATAGAATTTTGCCACGCTCAAAGTTCCGGCAACATTCGAAGTATTTGCAAACAATTCCCGCAACCCGCCCATTGTACCGACTTTGTTAGTCGTGTCTAAATCCCGGATTCCCTCAATCAGGGCATAATTGAGAGATCTTAGCAATTCTTTCAATTTTTTTACGACTTGGAAATCCTGACGATCACCGCCGGGCATGCCGGACCGGCGAATTGTGCCGGAAACAGCCGCCACGTCCTCAAAAATCTGAGTGTAATTAAATCGGGGCGTTTCGGTAGTGGCGTTAGAATCGATCGGATCGGAATTTTCAGCTTGGGCGTTACCCAGAATTTTTATATTAAATGCTGGTTGGCCTTGGGCGGCGCCGTCTGTAGATCCGTGGCCTCGCCCATAAACAACGATAGTATTGGCCGCGGCATTAATGGATTTAACCACTACTACCTCAAGCAAATTGCCCAGCAATAGCACATCGCCCACGCGCAGTTTGCCAGTATCAGCGGCCGCAATAGTCAAATCAGCGGTTGCGCCAACCGCATCCCACAAAACCCCAGCGCCGGATGCTCCGGAAGTGATTGATTCGGCGCGGGCCGCGTCATCAATCCATTCGTGCTTTTGCGCCGTGACTTTTTTGCCGAACAAATCGGAAATTTTTGGCAAAAAATTCACGAAAGAAAGAAATTTCATGTCGTCGTCTTTTAGCAAGAGCACATCAATGACATCCGAAAGATCTTCCCTCTCTCTAACATCTGTTGTTATAATTCTTCCCATAATTTATTTTGTTTAATGATTAAAAAGTTTGAATTTCAAGCGCTTGAGATCCAAAATCTTAACCGCGGCTAACTCGCCTTTAATACTCTTATCCTCTTGGATAGTTTTGATCGCTTTGTCAATGTCTTCCTCTTTTTCATACTCGGGCTTAATGAAAGCGTGGCTGTCGCCGTAGAGTTTTTTGTTCATATCTCTCTGCCGGTCAACGATTTTTGGAATTTCCTCGTCCGATTTACCGACGAGAAGTTCTGGCAAAATATCCGGATAGGATTTTGCCAGCTCGTCTCGCCGCTTAGACAAATTTACTTTGCCGATTTCATTGGCCAGCTTTTTGATTTCCGCTTTCATTTCATCGAAAATTTTCTCGTTTTCCGGCTTTTTCTCAGAGTATTTTTTCAGCTCATTTAGCGCGTTTTTCAATTCAAAATCCTTCGCGCTTATTACTCTCTGCAATTCTTTTATATTTTCCTCATTCTTTGCCGCGTTCGGGTCGACTGGCGGATTACCCTTTGCGGGGTCTGCCGGCGGATTGCCACTTGCGGGATCCTTTGGATTTAGCATTTTTTTTAAAATTAAATAATTAATTAGTTTTTTCTGAACGCTTAATTTTCTTTCTAAATTTTCCGGCTTGAGGGCAAGTGGCAAAATGCGCCTGCCAAAATGTTATGCCGTCAATATCCACCGGCTCGATAGGCAAATAACTCTCAGTTAATGTTTTGGCGAATTTTATCATGGCGCCGCAACCGCGGCATTTAATAAAGGGCGCGTCCGAATTAATCAGCACTTGGGCCCCGCCGATTAGGGTTATTCCCTTTTGATTGGTCATTTTTTTGCGATAAACTAGCTTGAAAAAGCTTATCCTCGGCCAGAATTTCCAAAATTTTCTCATCGGCATTTTCCACGCCGCGCAATTCGTCGATCGCGTCGCGCCGGCTGATTAGTTTATTTCTTAACATAATGTCATATTCCTCTACTCTCTGTTTTGAATCGAAAACAATGGACGGATTATAGACCGGATCTGTTTCGTAAATACTCGCGCCGAATTTATAATTCAAAATCGCGTTGTTCAATTCACGAAAAGCTTTATCCCAAAAAACACGCATGAATCCGATCATGTCGTGCATGTCGGAGTACTGAAAAGACAAAGACAAGCCGGACACCGCGGACTTGATTCCGCCGGCCGAGTCAACCAGTCCGGTTTTGCGGCTCATTTTGTTGTCGATAATATCCGCGAACTCGATCACTTCCGGCGATTCCTTGACTTCCAAATAGCGCGCGTCATCGTCTTTGCCGACTTGCGAGATTTTTTTGCGCCCGCGCGCAAACTCCTCTTTTTTGGCATTATCGGAAAAAATAACTAAATGCGGATCCGTGTTTTCCTCAACCCGCTTGGCAAAATCGCTCAAGCGGAAATTCTGCTCGCGGTCAAGATTATATAAAGATAAAATCTTGCTGATCCCCTCGCGCGTATGCGGTTTGGGATTATTCGGAATCCAGCTCACAGGCAAAAAACCAAACTTGTTTTTTTCATGAATTAAAATATTTTTTTCGTCTATGGAAATTAAATTTTGTTTGTCGCAATAAAAAATCTTTTTCAAATTCTTGTCCAATTCTTGAACATATGCGAACCGGACAAGCTCGCCGGCGTCCCAACCCAGATAACAATTTTTCGGATTGGCAGAATAAATCAAAGCGCGCCGGGTGATCGAATCTTGGGGATAATAGAAGCAGGCGGCGCCGCCGATTAAAAAATTAACTCCCTGTTCAAGCAAAATCGCCGGCAAATAATTGCGGCGATACACTGTAAGGACTTCGTCAATCTTGTCGCCTTTGTCGTCATTGTATATTTTGGCGCCAACTTCTAGCACGCCGGTGCGGCTTGATCGCGGGAACAGCTTGGCCATATAGCGCGTCACATAATCCTCGGAAAAATTGAAAATCAAAGAGGGAATATCATCGGCGTCGCGCTGAGTCAATTCTTCGCTGGTCCATTGCTGGCCGTCAAGAACAAAAGAAAAAAGCGATTCAAAAGTCCGCTTCCGCTTATCCGTAGTGTTTTTGTTTTCGCCGATAAATTCCTCGACTTGTTTTTGCATTTCCGTAATCATAGAAATTTTTTAAAATCAATGTCAATTAATTTTTTCAGAAAATAAATCCAGATAAATTTAGGCCAATATTTGGGCTTGGGTTTGACCAAGTATTTCAGATCCTCTCTCATTTTTCCGCGGATCTCTCTGATCGCGCCGCGCCTCATACGGCGCAGTTGCCTCGGAGAAAACATAATTATAAAAATTAAAAAATCGGTCTTATTACATAATAGCTGTTTTTTAAAATCGTGTCAAGAAAGTTATCCACATATGACATCTTGACAGGAATGCAACCGCTTGCTATACTTATATTATCAATATAATCTGCTTCGCATTCTATCTGGCAATAACTGATACTTATCGCCAGAAAAAATAAGAAGCAAAAAAAATGAAAAGATTTTATAGAGCTACGTTAAAAGGGTGTATGGCGTTTATTGTTTACAATAATGGTAATACTATTGGTAGTTTATATATGGATAGTAATCATTATAAATTAAATGAGGAGTATCCAGCTGCGGTGTGTGTAAATGATGAGGTTTTATTTTTTGGTGTTAGTGTGGGTTTTTTAAAACATAAATATGAAATTAATGAAAAACTGTTTAAAAAGTTAGTTGGAAAAGAAAATGAAAAAAAATAAAAATCCCGCCGCCGTGTCTCTTGGCCGCCGCGGCGGAATAAAAACAAAAAAGAAATACGGCAAAAAATATTTCAAGAAATTAGCGGAAAAGAGATGGCGGGGGTTTAACCCCCCGCTTTTTTTATCCACACCTCGTGCCGAATGCCGGCATTTCTCTGACTTGTATTTTTTGGCAGGCAATGGCCAGCGCCATTAGATAGTCCGTATCAAGCAGTTTGTCGTCACGCTGGTAAGTTGTCATCTCATCGGCCAAAGCCGCGAGGTAGGGCGATTTCAGAAGCCCCGCGTCTATCACAGCTTGCAAGTGGTCAAGTATCTCATCCTTATGGCCACGGAAATCCACGGGCTTGGCAATGTCCATAACTATTCCCCAGAGCGTATCGCCCACGCCGGTAGAATCAACCAAGACATCGGCGCCGCTGGCATATTGCGCCTGCCTGATCTCACGCTCAATGGAAGTCTGCGGCGCTTTCGCGCCTAAAGTCTTTTTAATATTCTCTCTTTCTTTCTCGGTCCAAGGCATTTGGAAAGCCCAATACTTACAGAGCTGGTGCGGCTTCAGCGTCAAATCAATTCTCATTCCCACAGTCTGATCTGACTGACTGCCCTTCCTGCCCCGCGCCAAATCCCAGCCCTCAATATATTTGTGTCCTTTTTCCACTTCTTCAAAAGATAAATTATTATCAAACAATTTCTCAACGCGCGAGGCAAACATCATAGTCGCCGTATCAATAAATAATCCCAAAATTATCTGATCAACTTTCGCCTTGCTCCAAGTAGATTTTTGATAATCCAAAAGAGTGTGATCAATATAGGGATTTTCATAGCTGGAACCGCCGCGGACATATCCGCCCTTGCGCTTCACATCGGTAATCACGCGATAATACGCGTTAAGCCCTTTCGGCGTGGCGGAATAATCGATCTGGCTATCCTTCCAAGCGCGCAAGCGCGGCAATAGAATTTTATCGCGGATCCACTCAAGATACAATTCAAGAGCGATTTCGTCCGCAGAAATATAACCATATTCTTTGCCTTCCACGGATTCGCCTTTTCGCTTCGTCGTTTTAAATTCACTGACAGCGCCATTGGTATATTTTATTTTGGGGGAAGGAAATTTTGTTATTGAATTTTTATCGATTAGCCAACCCCGCAAAAGCGGGGCATTTTTAATTGTCTGCTCAATCGCGTCCTGAACGAGTTCGGATTGCTCGGAAGTGATAGCGATATTCAATGTCTTATATCTTATGCCGTCCAAAAAATGTTTCAAAATAAAATACAAATGTTTGACGGCTAAGATTTTGGTCTTGCCAAAACCGTTGCCCGGGTGCAGTCCATTCTCGCGCTTAACCGACTTTTCCAAGAATTCCAGCTGTCCAGCATGGGCGGTAGTATTGCATACCAGATCAAGGAATGGCAGCCAGTTTTTCTCTTTTTCAATTTTTGCCAAACAAAAATTAACAATCTCAAAAATTTTTTCCGTCATAAATTTTCGCCTTCCTGTTTCGCAAAATCAACAAAATTAAAAACAAATTCACCAAAACAAGAATGTTAAAAAAAGCCTGCCAGCCGTCAAGCGGCTTTATAAAACCAACATACTGAAACATCGCAAAAAAAACAACAATTCTGAAAAGAATTTTAAGCATAAAGTCAAGAGTGATAATTGCCTTTTTTAATTTCAATATTCCTCACTTCGATAATCTCGCCAGCGACAAGCTGCGTCTGAATCAGCGCCTCGGTCCAATTCTCCATATTGATCAAAGCGACAATCTTGGCCGCCTTGTGCTCAAGCATTTTTTTTTCGGTCGAATCAAACATAATTTTTCCTTCCTCGAATTTTAAAAAGAATTAAATTTTAAATTTTCTTTTTATATTGCTACTGCAAATACAATCAAATCCTTTATCTGTTATTTTCAATACTGTTTTTAATATTTTTTCCCTTTCTTTATCAACACCTCGCTGTTCGGCTTGAGCTAAACTTTCTTGTTCTTCCTCCATAAGCTGGTCTCTTTCCTCTTCCTGCGATTCGATGATAAAATCAGTCGTGCTACCTACCGGCTGGTTCACATTGACTATTTTTTTTTGCATAATTTTTCCTTCCTCGAATTTTAATTTTTAAAAGGAGGCACCGCTCCGAAAAAGAAAATTTCTTAAAAAAAATAAATCAGCAACCGCAATCATTTTGGCATTATGGATATTGCTATTCTCTCACTATATTTATTTTGCCTTTTCACGGGCAAGAATAAAATAAATATAGCCAGAGAATTTGCTATTTTATTTTTTTTGAAATTTACTTTTGCTTCACTTTGATATTGATAAAAAATAAATACAGCTCCACTCTGTTTTTTTTTGCGGAAAAAACGCCGCTCCACTTTATTTATTTTTTATCAAAATCAATGCCAGTCTATTGTTAAAATTTTAAAAACAAATCTTTCGCGGATTACCGACAAATATTTATTTTTAAAATTTTCCTTCCCGTAGCGTATTAAAACGATGGTTTCGGCTCATTCGACTATTTTCTATTTTACTTATTAAATATTTCGCCGAACTATTGAAACGGCGCGGCGGCGAGCAGAAAACAAAATGGGCCCGCTGCGGCTACCCACCCATTTTGTTTTCTTTTGGCGGGCAGGCGGGATAAGCACGCACGCATAACGCGATATTATGCGACATATTTTATCTTTTTGAATTTTAATGGTAAAAATAATGTCGCATAATATAGACGTTATGACGACGTGACTTTTCCGCACTGCCGCCAATCGCCGCGCGCCTTCCGCAGCCAAGAAATTACAACTCACGCCTCATTCTCTCTTTTTGCTTTTTTATACTTATTCATTTTTTCGTTGTGATTGGTGTCTTCCCGCTATTCGCGGGAAGACTGCCCCCGCGCTAGCGGTTGTTACTTTTCATCTATTCCGAGCTTTCTGCATCCGCCAAGCGCTGGGGGCTCTATCCCGCCCTATTTCATTTGCTTATTCTTTTTCCGAGTGCATTGGGCGGGGGAACTCCCACCCCCCAACCCCCCGCCCGAACTAGGGCGGGGGGGGACACCGACCACCGCAAAACTTCCGCCTCATTCGTGTTTATCTACTTGGCTTATTCGTGCCTCGTTGGAACGGCGGCGCTTCGCGACCGCCGGCCATTATTGTATTGCGTCAGATTTGTTTTTTATCGAAAAAAGAGAAGCTTGGCTCATTTCCATTCCATACTTATCTTTTGCCTTTTGAAAAAGCGCCACCAGATCGCCTTCCCCGCTCGGCTCGCCAGCCAGCGTCTTATATTTAATATTCATCAATTTATCAAGATCGTTCACGTCAAAAATCAAGCCACTTGCGGCGCGCAATTTCACTTGCGCCAGTGCGGTATCAATTAGCCCCACAATCTCGCGCGTATGGCTCGCGCGCTTCGCTACCTCGTCAATTAAATCGGCTTGCACGATTTCCGCGCTCATTATCGCTTGCCGTTCGCGCCAATTCGCAAAATGGTTTGAGAGTGAAGAGGCCGATGTCGACAGTTCAAATTTTTCACGGCAAATTTCCACGATTTTAGAAAATTCGACGCCGCTCTTTCTCAATTCGTGAATTTCGTTAATATGATCAGAATTGCAGATTTTACAAGATTTTTTGCAAATTGGTTTGATTTTCAAAATTTCATTCAGATTTTTCTTGTTTTTTTCAATTGTGCATTTTTCCTGATTTTTTTCTTCGTTTGAATTTTCGTTTTGAAATTTTAAAATATCGCTCATAATAAATTAATAATAATTAATAAATAATAATAATTAATTAATATTAATTAATTAATATTTTCTTTTTGCTTCTTTTTCTTTTAAAATTTTGCCACATTTTCGCGGTTATGTCAAGCGATTTTCACAAGTTATCCACCGAAAAAATAAAACTATCCACAAACTATCCACAAAACTAATATCTTGGCCTATCTCCGCTATTATTCCCGTTTTTCATATTCCAAGAAATCGACTGAATGGCAAAAAAAGTGCATTCAAAATTGCGATTATTCGCGCGATATAGTTTGCAATTAGGCGAACATACCCGATCCTTGTCAGGCGTGCTCATGAATGGGCAAATTTTCGCTTGCCCTTGCGGTTTTTCCGTATTTTGCATATTGTTTTTTTGTTTAAAAATTAAATCTTTTTTTGGCGCTGGTGTTGACGTCCAGCGCTTTTTTAAATCGTCAAACTGTTTTTTGAAATTAAAATATTGAACTGTTTTTTCCGTATTTTCCATATTTTTTTCCCCCACAACTAATCAACCAAAAATTTTGGTTAAAAAGTCAATAAATTGTTAATTAAATTAGTCGGTTGTTTTTGTTATCGAGATGTCGCTGAATTTGGAAATGGCATTGGACGCGGCGAATATTCCCAGCGCCCAAACTTCAGTATTGAGGAATTGATCAAACGTGATCTTTCCCAATACCGCCAAAATAAAAGTCAGGAATACCACGAGAAGCGCGAAAAGGAATTTTCGGCCTCCAAGGTCTAGTTCCATAATTTTTTAGTTTAAAAAATTAAATATTGAAAACCTTTCTTTGGGCCCAAAAAAAGGCTGTTATTTTTGTTCATTTCTCAATTCAAAAAGAATTAATTTTTTTTGCAGCGCTTCGGCGTTTTTAAATTCTTTAAGACTGTGCTTTTTTTCCTCGATTTCGATTTCGACTTCCAGTTCTTGAAGCATAGTTCCCAGACATTCCCGCAAGCTGAAATACTCATACTCTTTTTGCAAAATTACCAGCTTTTGATAGCGCCTTAAAATTTCCACTTCTTTATCGTCAAGATTGAAAATCATAATTTTATTTTTGGTTTATTGAGTAAAATACCGCCAGCCCAGAATGACATAATCATATAAAACGCTGTCTGTAACCCATCACTTGGCCGCGCCAGAATCTCGGTGATCGCGTAAGCAACGACCAAGATCACACTAATCAAAAGCATGGCGGTTTTAGTGTGCGAATAGTAAAAATTTTCCCAGAATGTGTCAACAAGAGCATTGCTATTCTCGCTTTTTTCGATTAGATCTGGTAAAATGAATTTCATTTTTTAATTAATAATCTTGCGAAAGTAAAAACGAGAAAAGAATAAAAACCGCGACAATTCCCAAAATAACAAAGAGAATCAATAAATTGCATAAATTGATTTTAATGTTTTTCAAAATTTCGAAAATATTTGGCATAATTTATTGACCGAATAAATGTTTTGTTTGGTTAAAATACGCAATTATTTCCTGAGCGGATAATACTCTGTTGTAAATCATAACTCCATCTATATTCCCATGAAAAAACAAGGAATAAGAAACGTGACAACCGACCGTTAAAATTCCTGTAGGTGAAATACAATTACCAGCGCTAATTTCATTATTAAGAATTCCGTTTAAATATACTTTGTTTTTTAAGCCGTCCCAAGAATTCGCAACTAATATCCAACAATTAGCATTAATCCTATTAATTGAACTTACATCTTTCCAACCAACATTATCACGAACCCTGCACACGACATAACCATCAAAAAGAGTAAGCTGAAAATTATCATCTTGACTTATTATTTGATTATAATTACTAGCAGTAAAACTTTTCATATTAATCCAGGCTAACATTGCTCCATTGATTGTTTCTCCAACATCGGAAGCAGCTACACGATCATCCGTTCCGTCAAAACTCAAAACAGGCAAACCGTAATTACTCGGCTTGCGGAGCGCGCCGGAGATTGTGCCGTGATTGCCTTTGCCGGATCTGTCGTAGATTTTAGCGGCAGCAATATCATGGCCGCTTAAATTCAGCACGCAAGACGGATCGTGCGGAGTGTAGATTTTAGGCGTTGTAGGTTTTATGATCATAATTTTATTTTCTGTATAATGCGAAATAAACGGTTATAGCTCCGCTGTCAACGGCAAAGCTCGCGCCGATTTTGATGTTTCCGGTGCCGTAGCCGATACCTGAGAGGTTATAACTTCTAAAAGTCGGCGCGCCAGTGATTTTCTCGGCCACGAGGGTGCAGACTTTACAATATCTCGCGTTTACGCCGTCAACCTTGCACTCCTCGTAAATATCGACAGTCATATCGCCGGCCGTATCCTCGGTCGGTTTGTCAATGCACATTCTAATTTCATTATCTTGGTTTAAATTCGCGTTAAGTAAACTAATCGCGGCGCTTAATTTTTTCGTTGTGAGAACATCGGCGGCCTCAAACACTATCGATGTTCTCGCGATTAATCCTGAATCCGCTACGGGGATAATATAATTGTCCCCTACCTTGTCTCTTCTTATTATCATAGTTTTATTTTAAAAATTAATAAATAAATTAAGTTATCACTCCGGACTGATTCCGCCAATCCGTCCCATCGGAAGTATTGAGAAAATTATCGCTTGAATTAAAAAAAGTATATCCAGCCGGCTTGGTATTCGCCGCCGGCCGGGTGGCGTCGGTGTAGACTTCAAAACCAACAGTCGCAATTAAAGAACGGTTTATTTTATTTAGCACATCCACAATTTCACTTAACTGTTTTTCAATATCCATATTTATTTCTTATATTTAGTAACTACTTCAAGCAATTTATAATAATCAGTTTTCCAATATTCCAAAACTTTGCGGAGTTCGTCAAGCTCAATGTCCGGATAAGTCGCGGGAACGGTGACTTTGATTGAAACCATTTTTCTGTAATATCTATAAGCCGCGCCGACATAGACGAGCTCGGTTAGAAGTTCGGCGACATTTACTTCAAGATCGTCGGAAAAGATAAAAAGACGGCCGCCATAAACACAAGCGATTAGATTAGAACCGTCAGAGTCAGAAGCTACAGAAATCCAAGCTTGTTCAACTCCCCAGTTTCCAGTTTCCTTCCATATCGCGCCGAAATCGGAAGAAGTGTAAATACGGCCAGCATCAACACAAGCGATTAGATTAGAGCCGTCAGAGTCAGAAGCGACAAAACGCCAAATTTTATTAACAGCGCCGGCGGGCTGGCGTTCAGTCCATGTCGCGCCGAAATCGGAAGAAGTATAAAGACGACCATCATTAACACAAGCGATTAGATTAGAGCCGTCAGAGTCAGAAGCTACAGAATACCAAGTTTCATCAACCGCGCCGGCGGGCTGGCGTTCAGTCCATGTCGCGCCGAAATCGGAAGAAGTATAGAGACGACCACCATCAACACAAGCGATTAGATTAGAGCCGTCAGAGTCAGAAGCTACGGAAATCCAAAATTTATCAAAAGCGCCGGCGGGCTGGCGTTCAGTCCATGTCGCGCCGGAATCGGAAGAAGTATAGAGACGGCCGTTATAAACACAAGCGATTAGATTAGAGCCGTCAGAGTCAGAAGCGACAGAAATCCAAGCTTTATTAAAAGCGCCGGCGGGCTGGCGTTCAGTCCATGTCGCGCCGGAATCGGAAGAAGTGTAAATACGGCCAGCATCAACACAAGCGATTAGATTAGAGCCGTCAGAGTCAGAAGC
>JAHIOX010000029.1 GCA_018895015.1 Patescibacteria group bacterium
AATAATGATTCCGGGTCAACGTCTATTTTCCACGATGGGGAAAGAGAGGATAGAATTTGATGAAGTTTTTTTTGCTCGCCGGGCCATGTTTCGGGATCTATTTTAAGAAGAATATGACGGCTGTATATATTTTTTATTTTTGGCGTAAAAGCCGGATAGCTGAACGGCTTCCATTCTTCAAGTTTTTTTTCCATTTCTTGAACTTCTTTTTTAATCTGCGCTTCGTTTTTCCCTTCGCGCGTTATTTTTATAAGTGTTTTAAACGGAGGATACTGAAAAATTTTTCTGTTTTCAATTTCAGTTTTATAAAATCCGGAAATATTGCCTTTCATGGCAGCGCTAAAAATATCATGTTCTTCCAGGCGGGCTTGGCGCAGGCGGGTTTGCGCCAGAAAAGTTTTTTTAGCCAATGACCTTAAATTCAAAAGAAGGCGAAATATTTTTTCATTAATTCTAAAATCAGGGAGTGAGAAAAGCGCGTCCATTGAAATTATTGCCACGCGCTCCGCAGGCAGGCGGATAAAGGAAAATAAAATTTCCGTTGCTATTAAAACGGAGCCGGGAGTGGACATAAAGAGTCCGGCCATTTCCTTTCCTTGCTTCGTGTTTTTTATGACGCCGCTGTCCATTTTGAATATTTTAAATTTTGGAAAATATTTTTCTATTTCATCCGCTATTTTTTGTACTCCGATGCCGAGCGTTTTGAGATTCCAGCTTTGGCAGTACGGGCATTTTTCCGGCGCTTCGCTTTCCGTAAGGCATTTATGGCAGATAAATCGCGGCTTTTTATTTTTGGCGTTATCTTTATGAAGCACAAGCGGCGTGTCGCATTTATCGCAGAGAATCGGGCGCGCGCAATCATTGCAGAATGTTATCGGGCTGTGGCCGCGGCGGCTCGCGAACAAGATAACTTTTTCATTATTCTCGTACGCTTGTTCCAGTATTTTTTTTAGTTGCGCGCTTATGACTGAAAAATTTTGTTCTTTTTTCATGTCAACGATGATTTGTTCCGCTTCGGAAAGAACGCGTGACGGCGGAAGATCGCCGGACAATTCGCGCTTGAAGAAACTCTCCGCTCTTCCGACGGAATCTCCAGCAACAAGCTTTATTTTCATTTCTTCGCTTAAGAGCTCCGCGAATTTTCTGGCGTCCGCGTAAGGCCTTTTTTTTATTTTGTAATGGGGCGAACTTTCACGCTCGACAATCAGCGCGGATATGTCTTTTCTCGGTAGCGAAAGAAAAGATTTTGTAGCAATAATTAATATTGGATGTTTTTCGCTGAGCGCTTTGCTCCAAGCTTCGCCCAATTTTTTTACGGGAAGTTTATTGTGCAGAATTAAAGTGTATTTTTCAATTCCTTTTTGAAGCTCGGCGGAAAATTCGTCTATGTCGGCGTAAGCCGGCGCGCAGAAAAAAACGGAATGATTTTTCGCGAATTCTTCCCTGATAACGCTTTTGTAATATTGCAGGCGGTCTTTCGGTTGCGCTTGGATAAGGATGTTTTCGCGCCTGGTTTTTGGCGCCGCCGCGAGATGTTCTTTATAATTAAAATTCGCTCCGCTTTCAACGATTGCTTGCGGAATAAAATCTCTGATAACGGCGCCGAGCGGAGAAATAAAATATTCGGCTGTTTTTTTGCACGCCTCAATAAATTCAGGCCTTAGAAAAGAAGGCGATTTTGTTGATTTTATGGGTTTAAGTTTAAAGCCGGCATTTTTTATAACGGCCTTGATATTTTTGATTTCTTCAGCGTGCGAGACAAGCGCGAGCGTGTTTCTGCCGCGTATCGGAACAGTTACCAGCGCGCCAGGCTGAATATTTTTATTCGTAAAATAAGAAAGATTTTCTTGAAAAACATCTTTCGCGATCGGAATAACATTAACTATTTTCATTTTTTATTCCAATTTTATTTTTATGAGTATATTTTCTTCCTCAAGAATATAAATCGCATTTTCGTTTTTATTGGTTGTGAATATCGGGTTTTTGCCTTTATATATCGGTTGCAGCAGGCGGCCTCCTCTGCTGTCTATTTCAATCGCGAAAATTCCGTTTTGAACCGCAACAATCACTATGTCTTTTCTTTTTGGATAAAAATCCGCGTTTCTTATTTCATACTTTGAGTCAAGAATCAGCGTCTTTTCATTACAGGATTTGTCATCGCAGAAAAAATAGGGAATTGAATCTTGTCCTCCCGCCCATTCCGCCCAGAGTTTGTTTTCTTTCGGATTCCACCATATTTTTTCTTTTTCGTTAGTGGTCAGGCGGGTGTAATTTTTTTCTATTTCTTCTTCCGGTATGGATTTTTTCTTTTTGTCTATCCCAAGCTTCTCATTGATTTCTTTTAATGTTTTGAGTATTTCGTCGTAATCCGGGATTTCAAGCGGAGAATAATTTTCACGCAACAGAATTTTTGCCTCCGGCTCTTTTGGCACCAGCATCGCCCTTGCTTCAGTCACCATTTCTTCTTTGACTTCAAGATTTTTTAGCCACGGCCAGTAGCCGTCTTTGGCAATCAGGACGGCGTATTTGCCGGGCTTTAAGCTTTGCAGAAATAGCCCGCTTTGCAGAATGTTTGTTTGTTTTTTTTCTATATTGTTTACAAAAATCGTTGAACCGCTGATCGGTGAAGAAACATAAAGCCCGCCCGTTTTATACAAATGGAAAGTTGAGTCTATTCTATATCCGTCCGTGTAGAGCAAGATTGCCGGCACCGCAAGCAAAAACGCCAAAACGCAAATCGCCAGAATTATTCTTCTTTTTCTCAGGCTCATCATTATAAATATAATCGCAGAAAAACCGTCAAAAGTAAACCCCGTTAAAATTTGCAAAAAGGAGGGTTAAAAGTTAAAGTTAGGACAATGAAATGAAGAGTTACGTTATCTATGGAGGAAAAAAGTTAAAAGGCGAGGTTGTTGTCAATGCTTCAAAAAACGCGGCAGTGGCTATTTTGATTGCTTCGCTTGCGAATGAAGGTAAAACGATTATCAAAAATATGCCG
>JAHIOX010000004.1 GCA_018895015.1 Patescibacteria group bacterium
CACTGTCTCTGTCCCTCGCCCCGCCAAAGGCGTGGCTCGGGACGGTGTTCGGACTTTCCTCCCTCGATTCCGTAGAATCGGGGCAACTACCCGATATATAATCTTTTTTTATTAAAGCATTTTTCCATTTAAAAGTCAATCTTCGTTTTCTATCAATTTAACTTTTATTTTTCGAGGCTTATTTTTATCTATTTTTTCAATGAATTTTTCTAAATCAATAATGCGATAAAGCCGATAGTTGTTTACCGGATGCCGATAGGCCGTTAGCTTTCCTTTGCCGTCCCAATTTCTAAGGGTTAATTCGGAGACCCCCAAGAAATCAGCCGCCTCTTTAATTTTTAAATACTTTTTCCACATTTTTTTTGCGCTCGTTGTTTATTTTTTTATCTTTTACTCGTATAATTATTCAATAAGCGCTTTATCAGATTATAACAATTTTATTTTTTTATGGAAACAAATGTTCAGAAGCAAATTAATTGGGATTTTATTTCGCGAATCGTATTTTGCGCGCTAGTTTTTATTTTGCCGATTTTTGTTTTGCCATGGGGGGAATTGCCGATAGTTCTTAGCAAGTCTCTTCTTTTGTACTCGGGCGTTTCAATAGGCGCCCTATTTTGGTTTGTCGGGCGGTTGCAGAAAGGGGAAATAAAAATTCCAAAAAGCGCCTTGCTTTTGTCTCTGCTTGCCATTATTGTTGTTTGGCTCGCGTCTTCTTTATTTTCAAGCAATCCCTCCCTTTCTCTTATCGGAAGATTGTTTGAAATAGACACTTTTTTCTTTTTTCTTTTTATTTCCATCGGGCTGCTTTTAACTTCAATTTTGTTTCAGTCGGGAAAAAGCGGGTTTTTGTTTTATTTTCTTCTTTTTCTTTCTTCGGCAGCAGTGTTTTTATTCCAGTTTTTCCATATTTTTTTTAAAGTAAGCTTAATCCCGTTTAAAATTTTTCCTTCCGCGGCCTCTAATCTTATAGGCGGGTGGAATGATTTCGGAATATTTTTCGGTTTTATTCTTTTGGCGTCAGTCGCGCTTTTTGAGCTTTTTAGATTCAAAAGATATCAAAAAGTATTATTGTTTTTGCTGATTTTGGCATCTTTGTTCGCTTGCATGATCGTTAATTTGTATACCAATTGGATCATCCTCGCTTTTATTCTTCTCTCTTTGTTTGTTTATCTCTTTTACAGATCTTTTTATTTTTCTTCTTTGGCGCAGGAAAATCAAGAAAAGCCCGGTTATTATTTAGTTTTATTTGTTTTCGCGGCAACCATTTTTTTTCTTTTGGCAAAAGGGCCAATGGGCGATTTCACAGCTTCTATCAACACTTCATCCATTGAGGTTAGGCCTTCTTGGGGCGCGACAATAGATATAGCGAAAGAGACGCTAAAAACGAATCTTTTAATAGGATCAGGGCCAAATACTTTTCTTTATGACTGGTTGAAATATAAGCCGATGGAAGTGAACGGCACTATTTTTTGGAACGCGAGATTTATTTCAGGCGTAGGCCTTTTGCCTTCTTTGGTCGCGACGTCGGGCCTTCTAGGAGGTTTGGCGCTGTTGGCTTTTATCGCGCTTTTTCTGCTTAACGGCATGAAAGCCGTGTCTTACGCGCAAAACGACGCGACGCACGCCTTGCTTATCGCTTCTTTTTTCAGTTCTGTTTATCTTTGGGTTTTCGCGATTTTTTATTCCGTCGGATTTTTGGTTTTCGCGCTTGCTTTTTTGAACACCGGGATATTGCTGGCAATGCTTGCGCGAGCAGGGAAAATTAAGGTTATAGAGCTGTCATTTTTAAGGAATCCAAAAATAGGATTTGTTTCCGTCTTGCTGATAGTTTTGCTTATTGTCGGTTCTATCTCGTCTCTGTATATGTTTTTGCAAAAGGGATTAGCCGCTTATTATTACGGCCAGGGCGTGAGAGTTTTTAACAGCGAAGGCAATATAGAAAAGACCGAAAGTGAATTTATAAAAGCGGCGCGGCTGGACGCGCAGGATGAATATTTCAGGGCGTTATCCGAACTTAATTTAATCAAAATTCAGCAAATTATCAACAACAAAAATTTAACAACAGAGCAGGCGCAGGAGCAGTTTAGAAACGCGCTCGCGTCAGCCATTCAAAACGCGCAGGAAGCTACCAAATTAAATCCGGCAGATCCTTTAAATTGGATGCGGCTTGGAATAGTTTATGAATCAGTCATGCCGCTTAAAATAACCGGCGCCGACGGCATGGCCATTTCTTCTTACGCGGAGGCGGCGAAAAATTCTCCTCTTGACCCGACTCCGTTGCTGGCTTCGGCAAGAGTTGGAATTCAAAATTCAAAGCTCAAAGAAGCAAGAGAATACATCAGTTTGGCTCTTAATTTAAAGAAAGATTTCGCGCCGGCGCTTTATCTTCTTTCGCAAATTGAGGCTACGGAAGGCAACTTAAAAGAAGCTATCGTTAAAACAGAGCAGACCGCTTTGCTCGCGCCAAACGATTTGGGCGTTTTGTTCCAGCTCGGGCTTTTGTATTATCAGGCCGATAATTGGGACGGAGGCCGTGTGGCGTTTGAAAGAGCGATTTTATTGAATGAAAATTACGCTAACGCGCGTTATTTTCTCGGATTGATTTATGATAAGCTCGGACAGAAAGAAAAAGCCATTGAGCAGTTTGAAAATATTGAAAAAACAAATCCGGAAAACACGGAAGTGAAAACTATTTTGCGGAATCTTGTGGTTGGGAAGGACGCGCTTGACGGCATTTCGCCTCCGCAAAAACCGCCGGAGAGCAGAGAAAAACCTCCGATTGGCGAGAAAACAGAAAGTGAATTAAAGAAAAAATAATTTACCATCGTGGTAAAAAAGATACTGAAGCTATTTTATCAGGAATTCGGCGGCCTTCATAGGGCCGCATTGGTGCTGGCGGCTTCGTCAATCATGTCCGGTCTCTTGGGCCTTTTAAGAGACCGTCTTCTGGCTGGCACATTTGGCGCCGGGCGGGAGCTCGATATTTATTACGCCGCGTTTAAAATTCCGGATTTCCTTTACATTATTTCTTTGTCAATCGCCTCTGTTACCGTTTTGATTCCATTTTTTTTGGAAAAAATCGATGTTGGACAAAAACAAGGAAAGGAATTTTTAAATAATATTTTTACCGTTTTTTTGCTAGCCATGCTTTTTTTGATTGTGGCGGCATTTTTTTTGGCGCCGTATCTTGCCGGCATGGTCGCGCCAGGCTTTTCAGCGGAAGCGAAAAAACAGCTGATTGTTTTAACCCGCATTCTTCTTCTGTCCCCGTTTTTATTGGGATTATCCAACTTGCTTTCAACCGTGGTGCAGTCTTTTAGAAGATTTTTTGTGTACGCCTTGAGCCCGATTCTTTACAACATAGGCATTATTATAGGAATTTTAGCGTTTTTCCCGTTTTTTGGCATGAATGGAATCGCAATCGGCGTTGTTATAGGCGCTTTAATGCACGCCTTGATTCAAATGCCAAGTATTGCCAGACTGGGTTTTTTGCCATCTGCCAGGGCGAAAATAAATTTTTTAGAGGTTTGGCAAATAATTAAGCTTTCTTTGCCTCGCGCGCTTGGCTTGGGATTAAATCAGATTATTTTTATTTTTATAACAGCAGTCGCGTCTTTTTTGGGCGCCGGAAGTATCGCTGTTTTTAATTTGTCTTTTAATTTGCAATCGCTTCCTTTGTCTGTGATTGGCGTGAGCTACAGCGTGGCCGCTTTTCCGACTCTGGCCCGGCTTTTTGTCAATAATCAAAAGAGGCAATTTCTTGATTATACGATTATCGCCACGCGCCAGATTATTTTTTGGTCTGTTCCGGTTTCAATACTTCTTATTGTGTTAAGGGCGCAGATTGTAAGGGTTCTTTTCGGTTACGGCCAATTTGGGTGGAGGGACACTCGTTTGACCGCCGCCGCGCTCGCGCTTTTCGCGTTTTCTATCACTTCGCAAGCGTTGATTATTCTTTTTGTAAGGGCATTTTACGCCGCCGGCAAGACTACGAAGCCGATTGTAATAAATATTTTATTTTTTATTTTTATTGCCGCTGGAATTTTTTTGTCTTTTAACGCGGTTGATTCCTCGCTTTCTCCAATGCCATTTTTTGAATCAATTTTGAGGGTGGAAAATGTCGAGGACGCCGAAATGCTGCTTTTGCCTTTGCTATTTTCAATCGGAATGATTTTTAATTCCATATTTCTATGCTGGATTTTCCAAAAGGATTTCGGCAAAATCTGGCCTTCTGTGAAAAAAACATTTTTTCAGGTGATTTTATCATCGGTTTTAATGGGGGCGGTGGCGTATTTTTCCTCAAACGTTTTAGACAAAATTTTTGACATAAAAACCTTTGTCGGAATATTTTTCCAAGGTTTTGTGTCAGCGCTTTTCGGACTGGCTGTTTGGTACGCGGTTTTGCGCTCTGCCGGGAACAGGGAATTGATTGAAATCACAGGAGCCTTAAAGAAAAAATTCTGGAAAGAGCCGCAAGTCGTGGTCCCTGAACCAGAAGAATTGCCGTAAACTTATGCGAAATGTGCGCTATGTGCGCCA